>JASLIY010000123.1 GCA_030152675.1 Acinetobacter sp. | reverse complement strand
CCAATTTTGCTTAGGTGCTTAGGCTATTTACACGGCGATGGATCGAAAAGGATAAGACAACCATTTAAACTGATTAAACCTAAATCGCCCTCAGCCAATCTTCCCAGCGTGGGTCTTGAAAAACCGTATTGGCTCTGGCGTATTTCCAAATGCCGTATTTCTGATAATCAAAATCCCAATCCGTTAACTGGCGTTGTTGGAGTGCCCAAGCGCCCCACTTCATATCAGCCACGGCGCGTGCAACATGCACCCGTGCCACTAGGTTGTTGCGCACCTGACCATAATACTGCTCGATCAACTGCATACTGTTGAGCTCATCCACAAACAGCTCACCGAGAAATACCCCAAGCTCATAAGCACGTTCATTGTTAGACGCATATTCAAAGTCAATGAATTGCATTGCTTGAATCTGATCCTGTGCATTCAAATTCACCATGAAGTTGCCCGGCATTGGATCGTTATGACACGGCGCCAAGTCTAAACCTGACGCTAAAAATGCGCGCTTGGCCTGCTGATAGCTGTACATGAGACTGGCAAAATTATGCGGGCGAATCGCACCCCATTGATCCCCTTGCCGGATATGCTCCTCGGTCATTTCAAATACAGTTTTGGTTACGGACAACATCGGCGCAGTGTGTAAACGCTGATAAAGCGCAATGGCATGATGCAAAAAGTCCGAGCGTTGAAAGTCTGCAGAAATACTGGGGCGATAATCAGACAAATACCGAGTGACTTCGATCCCACGCGCTTGATCAAAATAAATCGGCTCTGGCGCAATCCCAAGTTGATAAGCCTGTTGTGCCGCATCATAAGCTAAGCGACGATCGATAAACTGCTCAGTCCCCGGCCCAAAGATTTTGACAAAATAATCTTGATCATCGAAGCGGAGTCGATAGTTATGATTGGTTAAACCGCCAATTATCGGGCTTATATTGATTTCAAGCTCAGCATTCTGAGCCAACTGATGTGCCACCTCAGCAAGCATGCGATGCCTTGAGTTGAGATCTGAGTTGTAATGTAACAATGTTGACCCCCAGACTAGATACTCAATTGTTGACGATGGGTTTTAAAGCGCAATAACCGCCATGCAGCATATTTTGCAAATTCCAAATGTTGACGAGTAGATATCGATGCCAACGTCAGTGCGATCAGCCCCCAACGTAAATCATCCAAGATGCCATAGCACCATGCGCGTTCAAACTGCAACGCATTGAAATAACCCTGCCATTCCTCAAATCCAGCTTGAGCCGTGTGTTTAGATTCATAGGCCTCCATGATAAAACAGCCCAGATCCTCCAGTGGGTCTGCCCATGCCGCCATGTCATAGTCCAGCAGCTGAATCGCATCTTGTGGTCCAATCATGACATTGGAAATATTGCCATCGCGATGACACGGCACCTGATCCACCCCTTCAGCCTCGATACGTTGTTGCATATCTTGGCTCCACAATAACCATTGACTCAGCTGCGCTGGACACAGTCGTGGATCAACACGCACTTGTGCAGCCAGATCAAAGATCTGCTGAAAAATTTGTTGCGACGCCTGACTGATCAGTGCGGTGGCATGTTGCTGAAAGACCTTTTTTGCTGCAATGATGTTTTGCCGTCTGATCGGATGCACCAAATCTTGTAATCCTGCACAGCGCCAGCCCACTCCCAGCTCACGCATCACCACACATTGTTGCCCTAAATCGTGATACACCACCTCTGGCGCAATATTTAAGCCCCCTGCGATGTGCGCGGCTTGGAAGCTCGTGGCCAAGTTGATATAAACACGATGCTCTGAGGAATACTGTTTGAGGATGAAGTTCGACTGCGGCAGAGTCAGTACAAAAATTTCAGCATCGACACCGCGCCAACTCGGAGATGCCAACACGGTAAAGGGCGCTGCTTGCCGTGGAATCGTGCTCAGCAACTGTTGATCCCAGACTTCCCCCTGAGCCAAGCGCTGCTGATCAGCTGCGCGATCTGGCTTACTTATCTCCTGATCGCGCATATCTTGATTTTGTCTGTCTTGATTTTGTCTGTCTTGATTCTGCATGAGGCTCCTCCCTAAAACATCCTGCTCAAGCGTCAGTCCATCTGCTGCTGCATCCGCGGATTGACTTAAATACACGCCTCGGCTTGCGGCTGTAGCGGCCAAATGATGGGGCCGGTTTGGGCACGTAATTGTTGTTCGATCCGAACCGCCAACTGAATCAGCAACAAATCACTAAAGCGTTGTCCCACCAATTGAATCCCGATTGGCAAGCCGGTTGTACTGAGTCCAGCATGAATGACCACGGCAGGATGACCGGATTGGTTGAAGGGCGCACAAAAACTACAATGGCGCAGCGGCATCGTTTCATCTGGCCCTAAGGCGGTTGCCGGAAAACTAAGGACTGGCGAAACCGGCGTCATGATAACGTCCGCCTCTTCAAATAAATGCTGACTCTGCTCAATGCCCTGTTGAATCTCGGCTTGGACGTGTAAAATCTGTGTGGCAGTCATCTGTGCAGCATCAGCACACCAACGTTTCAGCACATCTGGCGTTTTTTCAGCATGTTCCGCCTGCGTATACTCAAACCAAGTCCTCAGTTTAAGTAGCGTATCGATGGGCGCATAGGCGTCAAAATCATAATGAGGCGTACCCGGACGAATGAGAAAACCGTGTTGACGCAAGGATTCACAGCAACGTTCAAAGCAACTTTGGATTTCAGGATCAACCGGCATCCCAAAACCAAAGTCGAGATAAGACTTGATCCGCATGCTGGCGGGTAAGGCGGTATTGATCCAAAGCGGGACTGAATAACGATCTCGAGGATGAACGCCAGACACCACACGCAAGGCGCTGGTCAAGTCCTGCGCTGAACGTGCCATGATCCCGACTGAACGTACATCAGAGGCTGGGCTATGCGCAATTAAGCCATGTGTGGGTTTAATCGCAGCCAAACCACACTGTGCTGCGGGCAAACGTACTGAACCAGCAATATCGGTCCCCAAGGCAAACAGTCCTATTCCTGCAGCCAATGAAGCCCCTGCACCTGAGCTTGATCCCCCCGGACTTAAGTCCAATCTCCAAGGATTACGGGTAATCCCAAAATAAGAACTCACACCAGAAGCACTGGCGCCAAAGTCTGGCATCGTAGTTTTGGCAATGATCATGGCCTGTGCCTGTCTCAGTCGCTCTATAGGCGGTGTATCGATCTGAACCAATCGCCCTTGTGCGTGTGCTGCGGAACCATGATGCCAAGTTGTCGCACGCATCCCGATTGAGTCCTTAATGGTCACGGGCACACCATCGAGCATGCCATGTGTGGTTCCACGCTTCCAACGCAGTGCAGCATCTTTGGCCTGCTGGCGACTGAGTTGCGGATCATAGGCATACAGTGCATTGATTTGAGGATTGACGCGTTCGATCTGTTCTCGTGTTAAATCATGCACCTCAACCGGATCAATCGTACCGCTACGATAGGCCTTCAATACATCATCTAGGCTAATCTGTGCCAATTGTTCAATGTTTTGCAATTTTAATGTCATTTTATTTGCCTCTTATTGTCTGCGTTCTTTTCATTGTTGGGATGTTCTGAGGGCGAGTAGGCTACGACCGATCATGAACATGCTGCTTCCTGCTGATCGCGGCGCTTGTTTTCCCATGCTACTCCGTCTTGCAATGTTTTATTTATGGTTATTGTGGTTTTTAGATATTTTATCAGCTGCAATAACTGTCTATTTAATCAGCATTTTTAAGCTTTTATTGCACATTCTCAGGATATTGACTCGGAGATTTTTGCAGTATGCGTTAGGATTGACCAACTCCCACAAAACCCACATTTTAAAGATCAATCCAACTCAAACTCACACAATATGCAATTTTAGGAATGACACGACACCATGATCCATGCCAACCGTCTCGCCCTGATTCGCAGCCAACTCCAGTCTGAACATCGCCTGCGTGTCAACGACCTTGCCAAACAATTGGATGTGGCGGAAGAAACCATTCGCAGGGATCTCAAATATCTTGAATCACTTGGAGAATTACGTCGTATCCACGGCGGTGCGTTGGCGAATTTCGATCAAGACTCAGCTACGGTCGCTCACAGCAGCAAAAGCAACATCAAAAGTAATATCGCCATCACCAGCTTCCGCACCAAAGACCAGAAAATGGCAAATCGAGTGATTCAACAGATTCAGGATGGTATGTCGCTCTTTCTCGCCGCGAGTTCAATCAACTTGGCTGTGGCACAGCGTTTAAGTCAGTTCAAAGATCTCAAGATCTTTAGCAATGCACTACCGATCGCACAACTGCTTGCCGATGATCCGCGCAATCAGCTCTATATGATCCCCGGTAAAGTGCGTCGTCATGACCATGCCCTGCTTGGCGCGCAAAGCCTCGAATTTATCGCCCAATATCACTATGATCTCGCCGTGATGGGTGTGTATGCAGTCTCCTTACAACACGGCTTGATGGACGAGAATGAAGAGGATGCATTTTTGCATCGCAAGATCATTGAGAATAGCCATCAAAAAATTGTACTGGCGGACGAGCTGGCCTTTCACCGCTCAGGGTTTATGCAGCGCTGTGGTTTTGAAGCGATTGATCAGCTGATCACCACAAAAAAGCCCGCTGAAGCCTACCTGCAACAACTCGATGCTGGTCATGTTCAGCTGCTGTATTAAGTGGCTCTCTCTAACACCATACCGACACGCATGCCAGTCTTGACCTATGTTCAGCATGCTCGTCGTGATCTATGCTTCAACCACAGCCACGCCATTTTGGGTACACCTCGATCAGAGCAGCGCGCCATAGATCTATAGCACGATTTTTAGATTCGCAGGATGCATCAAACAAAGTCATAAAGACTGTCTATTACAACGCAAATCAATTTTCAATCGTGCAAAAAAACTCCTGATTTATATTAAAAAAAATAAATAAAAAATTCTCATTATCTATACAATTTATTAGAGGTTTTAAATCTCGAGCATTTGGGTGAGTTAATTTAATTCAGTCTTTCATTTGTGAGTTTAATCATGAAATTTTCTAAGTTTAATTTCGCGTTTTCCGCTGTCATCGCATTATTACCGATCGCAGCAGTTGCAAACACCGCAACGCCTGTGTCTGTCGTGACATTCCAAGGTGAAGTGGCATCACAAACTTGCCAAGCCAAAATCAATGGCAAAACCAACAGTATCGTTCTCCTACCAACCGTTGCTGCCGCAGATCTTAGTTCTGCGGGTAAAACAACAGGCACCACGCCTTTCACCATTGCCATTTCTGGTTGTGCGGCTTCAGAAAAAGCCACCAAAATTGGCACGAAGTTTTTAGGTTATAACGTCACCCCGACGGGCAATCTCAGTAACTTGGCCAATAGTAATCCAGCTAAAAATGTCTCTATCCAACTCACCTCAAGTGCTGCAAGTGATCGTCCTGTCAATTTAAATGGCGTGACCAGCGTTGAAGGTCTTACGCTCGCCGCCGGAAAAACTGAAGCAAGCCATCAGTTCGGTGTTCAGTATTATGCTGAAGGTGTTGCTGAGCCGGGTGCGGTCACAGCTGTGGCGGAATATACACTGAGCTATCAATAATTAATTTTCATTTGATTGCGTGGTGTAAATGCAGTCTGACCCACGCGGTTTGACGAGGATCTACGCGTTGAGGTTTTAAGTTTAGGGTCGCCTGGGTTTCAGTGTGATCACGGTTCAGTTCTGCCATCTCACTATGGCAGAACTTTTTAATATTTGATTTTTTTGAAAACTATTCAATAGCGCTATGAATTTTAATACTTATAAATTAGGCTGCATCGCGAGTACAGCTCAAATATGCTTGCTCAGCTTCGCAGTATGCTCCTCTATTTACAGTCTATCCGCAGCACATGCCGGTGTGGTGATGACTGGAACTCGCGTCATCTTCCCCGCTCAGCAGCTAGAAAAAACCATTCAGCTGAATAACAAAGATGACTCACCGAGCTTGGTACAGATCTGGATTGATTCAGGCGATGAGAATTCTAAGCCTGAAACTGCAACCTCCCCATTTCTCATCAATCCACAAGTTTTTAAAATGCAACCACAGCAGGGCCAGATGGTGCGTATCCTATTCAATCCCGAAGATCGTGTTTTGCCCCAAGACCGAGAAAGTCTATTTTATTTAAATTTTTCTGAAATCCCTGCGGTGAAAGACAGTGATCTGAATAAAAATAAACTGCTGGTGGTCTTTAAAAACCGACTCAAACTCTTTTACCGTCCTCAAGGGTTGACTGACTCGATTAATGACATGCCCAAACAGCTCAGCTATGAACTCAAAAGCCAAAATAAAAACGGGGTTGAAATTCAGATCTATAACGACAGTGCTTATCACGCCAATATTGCGCAGATCACACTCAGTCTAAACGGCAAAGAGATCGCAACCGATCATAATCGCTTAATTGCCCCCAAAAGCAGCAGTTTGTGGAACATTAACCCGTCCGCTGTTTCCGCTGGGCTGATGAACTCTCTGTTCAATGAAAATAGCAACCCTAGCCGTATGGATATCACATTGATCAATGACTATGGGTCGATGCTCAATCATCCCCTACCACGACGTCATCATTGAGTAACGAGCATGCGTTGCAACATTCAGACGCTCTACCGCTTCGGTATGCAAGCTCGCCAACAATACAGTAGAAATAAAAACAATCCACACACGCATCGCTTTAGAACGCCCATGACGCTGTGCTTGGGTCTGGTCTGCCTACGTGTCTATGCCGATACACCTCGTCTGCCGCAACTGCCCGCAGCGTCGCAGAACAGCACAGCCACCATCGCCACAAACACCTCCACTACCGCCGAGTCAAATCACAGCTACAGTTTTGACCGTGCACTGTTTCGTGGTTCAGCCTTAAATCAAGAGGCCTTAGTGCACTTAAGCCAAGGCCAATCTGCCACGGCGGGAAACTATAAAGTTGACCTTTATGTCAATCAAAAATTCTTTGAACAGACCAATATACGCTTTATCCAAAGTGCGCCACAGCAAATCGAGCCTTGCTTCAGTGCGGCACAACTTCAGCGTGCTGCCATTTTAACTCGGCCCGTATCAGCACAAGAAAAACACTCTGATCCACACTCCACGCCTTCAAGCAGTTCACTGCTTGCCGAGAGTCAGCGCTGTGACACCTTGGCAGACTTGGTCGGTGCAGGACAGAGCAGCTTCGATATCGGTCGTTTGCGTTTAGACCTCAGCATCCCCAACAGTTTGCTGCTGCAAAAACCCTTGGGCTATATCGATCCACATGAATGGCAAAGCGGTGAATCCATCGCTTTTGTCAACTATATCGGCCATTATTATCACAGTGCTTATCACTTTTCTGATCAAACACTGCAACAAGATGTCGCGCATATCGCACTGAGCAGTGGGATCAATTGGGGCACATGGCAATTACGCCAACAATCCACGCTAAGTCTGCAACAACAAGCTCAGCATTGGCAAAACATGGGCATGTTCTTGCGGCGTCCCTTGCCAAGTATCCAAAGTGAACTGACCTTGGGACAACTCAGTAGTCGTGGACAGTTTTTTTCAGGGCTGAATTTTAACGGCATACAACTGAGCAGTGATGAGCGTATGTTACCCGCCTCACAACGTGGTTATGCCCCCGTCATTCAAGGCATCGCCAGAACTCCAGCCCAAGTCACGATCTACCAGAACAACCGCGAAATTTACCAAGTGCATGTTGCACCAGGACCCTTTCGTATCAATGACCTTTTTCCCAATAGCGCCAGTGGTGATCTAAATGTGTTGGTGCAAGAAGCCGATGGATCAAGTTCAAGTTTTAGGGTGCCTTTTTCAGCACTTCCTACATCCGTTCGGCTGGGTGCATTTAAATACAATTTTGAATTTGGGCAAACCCTTGGCGTCGATGAAGAAAGCATCTTTGCCAATATCAGCAGCCAATATGGCCTGAGAAGCCACATAACCTTAAACTCAGGTCTACGACTCGCACCGCATTATCAAGCCACGATACTGGGTGCTGTCTATACCCATCCTATCGGTGCCTTCGCGACAGATCTAAGCCTCTCCCGTTCTCATCTAGCGCAACAGCATCAACAAGGTTGGTTATTGAATAGCAGCTATAGCAAAAGCATTCCCAGCACGCGAACCACTTTGAGCTTGAGTGCTTATCGTTATTCCACCGCGGGCTATCGAGATTTGGTCAATCATCTACAGCAACGGCATACCCGCATTCTTGACCATGGCACCACAACAGACATCCGTATTGTTCAGCATTCTCAAGAACGTTCACGCCTCGCCATGTCAATGCAGCAAATGCTTGGCCGCTACGGCAATCTGTATATCACCGCATCAGCACGATATTTTCGCGATCAGAAGTCGAGTGACCAGCAATTGCAATTCGGCTACAGCAAATCACTCAGCAATGGGGTGTCGATTCAGCTGAATATCAACCGCATCATGCGCCATACGCTCAATCGGACAGCCCCTATTCACGCTACACAAATCAGTTCCCCTCAACCGACAGCGAACGAACAAAATCAACTGCCCGCAGCAGATCATCCACATGAGATCAACCGTCAACCGCAAGCATTGGATCTACTAAGCAATAAATCACAGCGCCAGACAGAAACGAGCTTTGGCTTATCGGTCAGTATCCCTTTGGGAGGCAAGCACCAACACAGCAAACATAATCTTATGTTGACCGCGACCCATCAAGATCAGCACAGCAGCCAGTATCAGACCACCCTCAATGGCAGCCTCGATGCTAAAGACCGCTTAAACTACGGTCTCGGCTTCAGTGAAGACAGCGGACACTCAAAACGAAATAGCTATGCAATGCTGCAGCAACGTCTGCGCTATGCCAATGTCGGTGCCAGCGTTTCCATCGGACCACAGTACTGGCAAGCCAGCGGCTATCTGCAAGGCGCGTTGGCACTGCATCGTGGTGGTCTGACCTTGGGGCATTATCTATCAGATACCTTCGCACTGATCGAGGCCCCAGGTGCACACGGCGCCCAAGTATTGAATACCCAATCCACGGTCATCAATCGGCATGGCTTTGCGCTTTTACCTTCACTGACCCCTTACCAATACAACGCCATTGCTCTAAACCCTGAAGGCATGCTCGGTCAGGCGGAACTCAGTACTGGCTACTCGCGCGTGGCACCTTATGCAGGGGCAGCAATTAAAATTAATTTTCAAACCCGGCAAGGTTATGCGCTGCTGATCCGCGCACGTTTTAGCAACAACGATGCCGTACCGATGGGCGCTGAAGTCTTTGATGCTGCAGGGCAGAATATCGGCATGGTGGCTCAAAATGGGCAAATTTACTTAAGAAGTGAAAATCTCATTGGCAGGCTGCAGATCCGCTGGGGTGACCATCAACAAGATGCCTGTCACGTGGACTATACGATCCAGCCAAATGAGCTCAGCAGCAATATCAATAAACTTTCAGCCACCTGTATCCCCGACTAAAAGGAGAACGAACCCATGCTGCGATCGACACGAACCATCAAGCCTGCTGTGTTACAACACCGACGTAGCGCATTATTCAAGCTCGGCGTCGTATGCTTGGCTCGCTGTGCGTTAGCCTTTCTGTTTGGGCCGCAATTCAGTTATGCGCAATGCAGCAAATCCACCGTCAGCCATGTTGAAGATGAGCGCACCGCCATCATTAACTTTGGCAAAATTAATTTAACCGCACAATACCTACAACCCCCTGGCACTCTACTGGCCAGTACAGTCGTGCCATCCACGGCATTTACCTTTGGGGGCGCCAATGCCCAGTCCATTTTATGGAGTTGTGATGTAGCCGATCTGCCCTCGATCTATTTTCTGGTGGCCACCAATGGTGATGATCGAGTAGGCGGTTATTGGGAGACTGGTGCATATGATGGTTTAACAGCGGTCTACGCCACATGGTGGCAATATGTGGGTTTAAAGCAAAGTATGTCTGGGGTCGAAATTAGCCGTTTTTGGCAAAAAATCCCGATCAGTAGTTATTTTGAAAATAATGGCAAAATTCATATTCGATTGATAGATATTCCACCTTTGGAGGCGTCACTGTATAAAATCAGCCAGCTCCCTCCCGTTAGTGGCAGTGGCAGTAACTACTGCAGTCCGATGGCCGCCACAGGGATCTATACCTGTTTACAACCCAATAGTTATATTCAACTCGCAGGTGATCCCAAAGTCAGTTTTAGTTTTAATCATGACATGCCAGGACAAGACTCCAATGTCAGTTACACCTTTTGGGGTGCGGACAATGGTTTTGGTTATGGAATGAGAGGCTCAGGCACACTGGTCAAGTCTGAAACCTGCGTGGTACGTAATACCACCCCCAATGTGCAATTGCCCATGATCACCACTGCAGAATTACAACAAGGTCTAAGCAGCCAAGCAAACTTTAGTGTTGAAGTCGAATGTAGTGATCAAGCCAAATCTGGCACTGCAAGTCAGCATACCGCGATCGCCTTTCAGACCTCAGAAGCTGCGGTGTACTCAGCCGCATTACTCAATTTGGTTCGACCTACAGGTGCAATTGATTATTTACTCTCAGACGAATATAACATCACGCCGAACATTGCCACCGGGGTGGGAATCCGCCTCGTCAACAGTTCAAACCAAAAAAAGCTGCTCTTTAGCCCCCCACTGAGCAATATCGGTACAGGTGAAGCGGCCGGCTGGTATCCGATTCTGGACGGCAACCCACAAAATATCGGCAGTATAGAATCTGGCTATCAAACCTATATTCAAAACTACACCGCGATTTTAGAAGCGCTACCGAAACAGATCATCACGCCCGGTCAGGTCAAAGCCACCGCCACGATCGTGGTCACGGTACAATAACCATGCGAATCAGCAGACTATCCCGTAAAAGATCACAGCAATTGCAGTATTCTCTCCAAAAACCTCAAGCCCAGCCGTTGGCACTCTGCCTGATGCTATTCGGCCTCAGCACAAGCAGCGGATTAGAGGCTGGACTTTTGGCCAATGCCACACGAGTAATTTATGATGCACATGATCGTGAGAAATCACTGATTGTTGCCAATACCAATACCTATCCCGTCATCAATCAAGTATGGGTCGATGATGGATCAAATCAGATCGAATTTGCTGATCCGCCTTTTGTGGTTCTTCCTGCAGTCTTTAAAATGTCAGCAGGTGAAATGAAAGCCTTGCGTATTGTCTACAATGATCTCGCCTTAGCTCAGGATCGAGAATCGGTCTATTGGATCAACTTATATGAAATCCCCAGCGTAGCTTCTGATCTCAGTGCCAGCAATCAACTTCACATGGCCATGAATACCCGGATTAAAATATTTTATCGTCCCACGGCGTTAACACCGATGTCGATCTCGGCAATGGCCGCAAGCTTAGAGTTCCAATGTCGATCTGAGCCAAGCCTCAACACTGCGCAATCAGCGCCTCAGGTGCAACATCCCACGCTAATCATTCGAGTCCGCAATCCCACACCCTATCATGTGACTTTTTTGTCCTTATCGATCGCATCATCCCTACCCACTCAGTTGGATCAGATGCAATACCACAAGCTGTATAGTGCCAATCAGATGCAGAATATGATTGCACCATTTTCCCATACCGAGTTTATGCTACAACAAGCTGACCTAAACCTTCAGCCTATGCCAAAACTACGCTTTAGCCTGATTGATGATGATGGGAAAAGTCAGGATTTTGAGCGGGCTTGCCAAAGTGTATCCTAAATAAAGTGCATTCATGCCATGCCGTGTGGAGCTGCATTGCTGAGCCTATCTCAATAAACCGGTACGCCTGACGCGCCCTCCAATTCAAACTACAATCACACCACAAAACGCCCAACAAAGCTGCTAATTTTTGGTTATGTTTAGCTTGATATATCCCTGTATTTCATCCATTGAATAAGCGATTCAATATCGCAAAATCAAAACATCGGTGACATGAAAATAATCAACGTCATAAAAATAAAAAGGAGTGACAAGCATGGCTAAAATTCTCTGTGTGCTCTATCCAGATCCAATCACTGGATACCCACCGCATTACATCCGTGAAGATATCCCACATATCAGTTACTACCCCAATGGACAGACTGCACCACGACCTGAAGGTCTAGGTTTTGAAGCAGGCGCTCTGGTGGGTTGTGTCTCTGGAGAGCTGGGCTTGCGTGACTATCTCGAATCACAAGGACATGAATTCATTGTCACCAGCGATAAAGATGCTGCTGATTCTGAGTTTGATCGGCACTTGATCGATGCTGAAATCGTGATTTCTCAACCTTTTTGGCCAGCTTATCTGAGCGCTGAACGGTTGAGTAAAGCCAAAAAACTAAAACTGGCCTTAACTGCTGGCGTAGGCTCGGATCACGTTGATCTTCAAGCCGCTGCAGCACACGGCGTTACCGTTGCCGAAGTGACTTATTCCAACTGTATCAGTGTGGCAGAACATGCGGTGATGACGACTTTGGCCTTGGTACACCACTACCTCCCAGCTCATCAAACCGTGCTCGATGGTGGCTGGAATATTGCAGATTGCGTGGCGCGAAATTATGACATTGAGGGTATGGCATTTGGCACCTTGGGCGCTGGCCGGATTGGACAAGCGATCCTCAAAAGAATCAAGCCCTTTGATGTCAGCCTGCATTATTATGATCCGCAGCGACTGCCCCCCGAGTTGGAGCAAGAATTAGGTCTGCATTATCACGACTCGCCTGAATCACTGGTCAGCGTCTGCGATATCGTCAATGTTCAAACGCCTTTGTATCCATCGACTGCGGGTTTTATCAATGCCGACTTACTTGCAAAATTCAAAAAAGGCGCCTATCTGATCAATACTGCCAGAGGTGCTTTGACCGATCCCGATGCGATTGTGCATGCCTTGGAAACTGGACAATTGGCTGGCTATGGTGGAGATGTGTGGTTCCCACAACCGGCACCCGCCGATCATCCGTGGCGACACATGCCGAATCACGGCATGACACCACATATCTCAGGAAGCTCTTTGTCGGCGCAAGCACGTTATGCCGCAGGAACATTGGAAATATTACAAGATTATTTTGCCGCTCGACCGATTCGTTCAGAGTATTTGATCGTCGATCAGGGGCATTTGGCAGGCACTGGAGCCCAATCTTATAAGCTGACTTAGGCTAAATCCACCACGAAGCTAAAGGCTATCGTGGTGGGTATCTTTGTAATCTGAAAGGTATCTCTCACAACAGAAACATCTCATCCGTCGATACCAATATCACCGACTCAATCAAACTTAAAGTCCTCAGCGCGAAGCTGATAAAGGCTGCTCGATCCTGCCTGAATATTGGCAGCATGGGTCAAAGTGCGCGGTAGAATCCGTTGAAAATAAAACTGAGCTGTGGCAACTTTGGCGGAATAAAATGCATCATCACAACCCTTGTCAACCTGTTGTTGTGCGATCACAGCCATTTTCAACCACAAATAAGCAAATACCACATAACCTGAAAAATACAGGTAATCCACCGATGCGGCTGCGATCTCAACTGCTGCATGTTTTGATTTTTCTTCAATGTTGTCCGTCAGTTCAAGCCATTGCGTGACCAACTG
>JASLIY010000118.1 GCA_030152675.1 Acinetobacter sp. | reverse complement strand
AACTTGAGGAGTTGCTTGAGTAAACATACAAGATGCTGCATTGTAACGCTATTTTTCCCACGTTCAACAGTGTAACGCTTCGCTCAATCTCACCTGACATTCGGCATACCACCCAAGTGCTACATTTATCTATATTTTCCCCAGTCGCACAATGATCAAAGCTTCCTAAATTCAGCTTATTTTCTCGGGATCGCCTTTGACAGAAACCCATTCAAAATAGATATGCCTATATATTGGCGTTTTTATGCAATCGATCTGCTTTATTATTTTTTAATTTGCTCAAGCTATTTTATACTGCTGCGATTGATTTCACAGTTTCACCCTTTATGAGCACTGATTCTCTGGGCAAAGTGCAAGCGCGTGCGCTGGCATTGTTGCCTCTTTTGGTATTTTTGATCCTTTTTCTCGGCAGTGGCATTTACCACTCCATCATCGGCACTGAGTTTGCGTTTTATCAAATGAAAGGCCCTGTCGCAGCCTTACCTGCGATTATTTTGGCGGTACTGATGTTTCGTGGGCGTCTCAATGATGCGATTGAAACCTTTTTATCTGGGGCGCGCCATGCCAACCTGATCTTGATGTTTATGGTGTTTATGCTGGCCGGTGCATTTGCCAGTGTCTCCACCGCGATCGGCAGTGTCGATGCCACGGTTCAGTTTGGCCTGTCTATCATCCCTGCGGCCTTTGTGTTGCCAATGCTGTTTATCATCTCGGCCTTTATCGCCACGGCGATGGGCACCTCGATGGGTACAATCGCAGCCTGTGCACCAATTGCCTTTGGTTTTGCCAATCACACTGACATTAGTACCGCCTATGCCATTGGTGCGGTGGTCGGGGGAGCCATGTTTGGTGATAACCTCTCGATGATCTCCGACACCACCATTGCTGCTACGCGAAGCCTAAACGTCGAGTTGCGTGATAAGTTTCGGGTCAACATCTGGATTGCCCTTCCGGCCTCGATCATCACTTTATTGGTGTATTTAATTGGCGGACACGATTCTCAAGTTATTGAACATCAAAGCTATAATGCATGGTTGATCCTGCCCTATCTGGCGGTATTTTTCTTGGCCTTTAGTCGTCTACATGTCTTGGCGATTCTGACTTTGGGCATCGTGATTTCAAGTGTGATCGGCGTGATCGTACAACCTGACTTCAATCTGCTGCAATTAAACACCTCAATCTATAACGGCTTTGTCGGCATGTTTGAAGTGGCCTTGCTTTCGATGTTCTTGGGTGGGCTTTCGGCAATGATGCAAAAAGAAGGTGGTCTCGAATGGCTGATTCAACGCATCTACCGCATCACGGCTTTTTTCAAAGTCGGCCAGCAGCGTGCAGGTGAGATTGGCATCTGCTTTTTGGTGGTCTTTTCCAATATCTTTGTGGCCAACAATACCGTGGCGATTATCCTCTCCGGTGATATGGCGCGTGAAGTGGCACAAGAATACGGCGTCAACCCCAAACGTGCCGCGGCCTTATTGGATATTTTTTCTTGTGTGGTACAGGGCTTAATTCCCTATGGTGCGCAGTTATTACTGGCTTGTTCGATCGCAAAACTCTCCCCGATCGAATTAATCGGCAATGTCTACTATTGTTGGGTGCTGGCGATCTTTGCCATTCTCGCGATTGCTTTTCAATATCCACGGATGCAGTCTCGTTCAACAACAACTTAAGCCTCGAACTCGACCATCACCGCCGAAGCAATGTGATCACGTGATATTGGCATCGCATTGCTTCTCCCCTCATACAACATCTGACTGCACTGAATACTTGGCAACATTAAAAATGACCTACTAAGCTCTGCCTGGGTTTCTGGGCAAAAAAGGGGTGCTGTCTAGAATGATCATGCTTTGAAACCGTCATTCAAACTGTACGATTCCTCCAACTTAACCCAATCAAACTCTCGGTTTACCACTTGGCATAGTGCTGTTCAAGCAATGCGTATTCATCGTTAAAGACCACCTGACGCTGCTGATCTGGCAGTTGAATCTGTCCCGACACACGCGATTGCCACTGACTAAATTGGCTACCGACCAAGCGTAGATTGAGATTTTCATAACGACGCCAACCGGTACGGACGCGTAAATTCAACGCCTGATCCAAAGAGCGAATCGACCACGTTTCACTGTCCAGTTGCTCAAACAACACATCGCTCAAGGGCTGTAATACCCCATTGATCCAGAGGGCATTTTCATTACCAAAGCTTTCATTCACACCTGAGGCCAAATTAATCCCGATGCGGTTGCCATCTTGATCCCAAAAATTACAGGACAGCCAGAACCACGACGTTTCAGGGCGTAAAAACCCACAGGTATCATCCAGCGAGGCCAAGGTTTTGGCATCAAATTCGATATGTTGTTGTTCTTTATTGACAAAGAAGCCTTCAACCGCCAGCGTGCTTTGTTTTTGGGTATAGGTCCAACCATTGATCCCGGTCGGACTACACATACTCAGCGGATCAGTTGCAGCACAGAAAATACGTGCTTTGAGTTTGATATCGTCGTGCTTTTTGACTTGAATATAGCGCACACCATTGGCATGTTGGATTTCGAGCTGAAACGGGGCGCGATTGAAATAACTTTGATTATATAAAGGCTGTTCATCGAGTTGAGTATGCCGCGCCAACAAGGTCATGGCATTCCATTCTAAGACCTGTTGTTTTTGATGATCATAAACATAAATAAAAGCATGCCCCAACCAAGCAATATCTGCGATTGCCATACCGATGGTGTAGTGCTGATGTTGAATACAACAGAATTTGAACTTCTTATACTTTAATCTTTTGCGCCAACCTTGCAGCGCTTTGCCATAGGGGGTTTTATACACATATTGATCGACATGGATAGATTGTGGCGGTTCCTTAAAACGTCCATAACGAGGTTGACCATTTGTTTGTATTAAATCCATTTTCAGCTATCCAATCTTGTTGTCGAGAACTACGACTTTAGTCTGAGAACTGATTATTACCGATTTTACAGCGCTTTCAAAGTGAATCGAAAAAATATTTTTATAAATGATTTTAAATAGTTACCATTTCATCCCGACTTAAATCGACCAAAAGCCGAGCAAGCGCAAATCCGCTCGACATGCGATCATTGCTGATTTTTTAACTCAGAAGTGGTGAAAATACAGCACTTTAATGCTTAAAAATAAAACATATCCTTCAAACTAAAACTGTACATAGGACGACGCCAAGCGGCCCCAGAGTGGACGCTCAGCGCAGATCTGAGATGGACAGACTATGTTGTTCTAGGTAGGTCAGATGTAGGTGCAGATTGAGGCTACTAGGTAGGCCATTGACCTTGATTTAGTGCCTGACCGACATATTGATATTGCGCTTTGGAACGAGAGAACTTAATCGGACAGGCCAATTGTGCTTCAGTCTCAGTGCTGCCCGGCGCGAAAGGCACCTGCACCACCCACTCGCGCTCTTGAGCCAACCTAGAATGCAGTGCCTCATCCAAAGACAGTACAGCTTCTACGCAAACATCGAGGTCGGCAAAAAACTGCTGCCAATGTGCCAAGGGCTGGGTAATAATCTTGTCCCGTAGCGCTTGTTTCACCTGCTGCCGATCCTCAGCATCAAAAGAAGCGCCTTTCTCCAACAGGATCGGTACATCCAAGGCCTGTGCCAAAGCTTGCATAAACTGGGGTTCTAAACTGCCGATGGAAAGATAGCGGTCGTCTTGGGTCTGATAGTAATCATAAAATGTGCCGCCATTCAGATGCTGCCGTTCGGCACGTTGCGGTTCATGTCCAGCCAAGCTGGCCGCAGCAGCCATGTTATTTAAACTCACCACGCAATCCGTCATCGAAATATCAATATACTGCCCCTGCCCACTGCGCTGACGTTCGATCACGGCACTCAAGATGCCAATCACGGCGTGCATCGAACCGCCGGCCACATCTGCGATCTGAATCCCCATCGGCGGTGGCCCACTGGCCTGACGACCACTATGGCCTGCGATGCCGGACAAGGCGAGGTAGTTAATGTCATGTCCAGCCTTGGCGCTATAACTGCCATGTTGTCCATAGCCGGTGATCGAGCAATAAATCAGGCCGGGATGAATCTTCACCAATGTCGCGTAGTCCAATCCCAAGCGCTGCATCACCCCTGGTCGAAACTGTTCCACCACGATGTCAAATTCAGTGATTTTTTCATACAGCAGCGCAATGCTGTCTGGATCTTTAAGATCGAGGCTAATCGATTGTTTATTGCGGTTTAAATAGCGGTGTGCCGTGGCCTCTCCCTGTGCATACGGCGGTAACATGCGGATCAAGTCAGGGCGACTTGGGGATTCAATATGAATCACCTCTGCCCCCAAATCAGCCAGATATAAGGTGGCAAAAGGTCCGGGGAGTAAGGTCGAAAAATCGAGTACTTTCAATCCATTTAAAGCTGCTGTCATGATCTTCATTCCAAGTTAATCTTGCTTTTGTGTCCATACTAGAAATATAAAATAAACAACACAATGTCATGTTCAGCCATTTACCTTGATCATTTCGGCAATTTAACATGTAAAAAAAGGATTTGCGCTGTTGTAAATCGCCAATTTAACTATTTTTAGCGTCATTTAGGTCA
>JASLIY010000099.1 GCA_030152675.1 Acinetobacter sp. | reverse complement strand
GCGATAATACAATGTTTTCCCAGAAAATAAAGATGCGTATCGTACTTATTGAACACAAGTTTTATTGGAAAAAACACTCGGCCCCTGCTAGATTCGCATTATCATCATACTATGTGACACCGCAAAGAAAACCTTAAATTTAAGCAAACGGTAAAGTTAACGTTATATTTATCATTTGTTTAGTGAACTTTATATCACAAGACACTGATTATGAAGTATATAATCAAGGAAAGTACTTTCGATTCATTCTAAAAATAGCTACAAACTTACCACAATGTCTGCATCAAGCATGAATGGGTTAAGTTTAGGATGTGCTTCATTTACTTTTAAGCTCATTGAACTTTTTTTAATCATTAGGAGAACACCCTATGCGCCATATTGCGGTTTCAACCTTATTATTGGGTACTCTGGTGGCGAATGCCGCGCTGGTGAGTTCTGCATTTGCAGCCGAATCAAACACTGCACTGAACTATAATATTGCCAATGTTCAAGCCCAAGCCACACGCCAAGTCTCCAATGATCAAATGCACGCGGTGCTGTATATTGAGAAAAACAACAAACAGCCTGCTGAACTGTCCAATCAAATCACCCAGCTGATGAACCAAGCCATGGCGCTGGGTAAGAAATATCCGCAAGTCAAAATCAAGACCGGTTCGCAAAACACCTATCCAGTTTATGACAATGACAACCGCAAACTCAGAGAATGGCGAGGTCGTGCTGAAATCAAGTTAGAAAGTAAAGACTTTAAGGCGGCCAGCCAACTGATCAGCGAGCTACAACAAAGCTTCCAAACTCAAGCGATCAATTTTTCAGTCTCTGATGAACAACGTCTTAAAGTTGAAAATGAACTCATGATCGAGGCCTCTAAAAACTTTCAACAGCGCGCTCAACTGCTCACCCAAGCTTGGAACAAAGGCAGCTACACCTTGGTGAACCTCGACCTCAACACCAACAATAACTTTCCGCAGCCTTATATGATGCGCGCATCGATGGCTAAGGCGGAGTCTTATGATGCTGGTGCGGCGCAAGATGTTTCCGCAGGTGAAAGTAAGATCACGGTCAATGCCAATGGCAGCATTCAAATGAAATAAATCCTGTATCTTCGGATCAGGCGATCGAACAAAAACAGACAAGGCGCATTCAATGCGCCTTGTCTGTTTCCCCCCCCTGCTGCGCAGTGGTTTATTTCTTAAATGGGAACGCGTATTTAACGATACGTCCGAGCACCTGACCATACTGTTTAAACAGGCTAGCATTGTTGTAGTTGATGCCATATTTTTTACACACGGCTTCAACTTTAGGCGCCATCTTACGATAACGGCGTGCTGGGATTTCTGGAAATAAATGATGCTCGATCTGATGGCTCAAATGACCGGTCAAGATATGGAACGCTTCTGAACCCGTCAGGTTGGATGAGCCACGAATTTGACGCATATACCAATGACCACGGCTTTCATTTTTAAGGACTGACTTTGGAAACACTTCCACGTCTTTGGTGAAGTGACCGCAGAAAATAATACTAAAGGTCCAGATGTTGCGAATACCATTGGCGACAAAATTACCCGCCAACACCGGCAGTGCCGCAGGACCCGCAATCACCGGAAAGAATACATAGTCTTTAAATAATTGCTTGCCGATTTTGATCTGTGTCGGTTTGGCTTCACGTAAAAACTGCTGCGGTGTTTTTTTGCCGTAGATCAGCTTGCCGATTTCAAGATTCTGAATTGCAACGCCCCATTGGAACAGTAAGCAAAATGGGATGCTGTACAGCGGCTGAAATAAATAACCATATTTCCAACGTTGCTCTGGAAAGAGACGCACCAAGCCATAGCCGATGTCATCATCAATGCCTTTGATGTTGGTATAGGTATGGTGTTTGAAGTTATGCGTTTGGCGCCAGTTGTCTGAGGTACCGACGGTATCCCATTCATAATCTGGACCATTAAAGCGTGGATCATTCATCCAATCGTATTGACCATGCATAACGTTATGACCAAGTTCCATATTTTCCATAATCTTGGCAAAACTGAGCAGGCCCGTGCCCAGTAACCAAGCCGGTGGGAACCAACCGGCAAATAAGCAAGCACGCCCGAGCGCACTGCTATAACGAACACTGGCATAAACGCGCTTGATGTATTTGGCATCTTTTTCACCAATGTCATCTAAGGCTTCTTGCTTGATTGCATCTAGCTCTTGTGCCAATGCAGCAAGCTCGGTTTCATTCAAATCACGGTTTTTAGGATTTTTAAAATATTGTATTTGGACTGGCATGTTCATAGTGGGCTCGCTTAAAGATCAATGATGAGGTCTGATTGGGCAGAATTGACACACAGTTTAAGGAATTGACCCGGTTCGGTATTTTCACTGCCGTTGACTAAATTTTTGGTCGCACCTTGGGATTTTGGACAGGCACATTTATTACATACCCCCATCCGACAACCATAAATCGGGCGAATCCCTTGTTGCTCTAAGCCTTCCAAGATCGATTGACCTCTTGGAATACTGACCGTGGTCTTAGATTGGGTCAGGGTGACATTGACCTGCCCCGTTGCATCACTGCTGATCGGTGCCAAACTAAAGGCTTCCGTTTTTACATCAGCGAAATCAGCAAATACGCTGCTGGCAGTGGCGACAAAGCCTGCAGGACCACAGACATAAATACTGCGATTGTTGTGCTGCGTTGGATCAAGCAGTTCAAGATGAGCTGCATTCAAACGCGCATCTGGCTGTTCAGCTTGGGTATAAAAAATTTGATATTGAAAGTTAGGATAGGTTTTCGCCAGCTTTTGTAGACGCGGCAGAAAGGCCACATCTTGCGGCTGTTTGACCCAGTAAAGCAGTTGAATGTTTTGACTATCGCTGCTGTGCTGAGGGCTAGTTGCGTTGCTGTCTGGCTGTTTGGTGCTTTGTTGTTTGGCCCATTGTTCAAGCAAGCTATACATCGGGGTAATGCCACTCCCGGCTGCCAACAACACCAGATTGGATTGTGCTTCTGCCAAGCATAGATCACCAAAAGGTTGACCAAACTCAATGATGTCGCCAATTTGTGCATGATCCACTAACCATGTACTGACCACGCCTTGAGCGACTTTTTTCACGGTCAATAACACTTGATGGCTGCCCATTTGAGTCAAGCTATAGGTACGTTCATAACGACGCCCTTTTAACTCAACCAATACTGGGTGATGCTGACCAGCCTCTCCCATTTGAAAATGTCGATTGGTGCGTAACAAGAGACTGACCATGCCATCGGCCGTCGTGGTTTTATCAATGATCTTGCCCAACGCTTGATGGGTTGACCAAATCGGGTTCAATCGTTGCAACCAAAAGTTCGCAGTATCGTGATCGAACACACTTTTAAACAGGGTGAGTTTAGATTTCGATGGGGTCTGTGTAGCGAGCATAGTGGAATGACCTTGGCGTGATTTTTAATTATTATACATATGTATATATATTTGTATATACGGTCGTATTGTTTCAGTTTATTTCACTTGTTACACCACAGGGGCTATAATGTTTCATCCCTTCGAAGTGCTTAAAAACTATGAATTCAAAATCTGTACGTGATCAAATTGAAGTCTCTGAACTTGAAAAGAATTTTATTCAAGATCCGACTCCAATACGTACGGTTGGTCGCAAAGCCACCATCACCAAAGATGAGCTATTTCAAGCGGCATTAAATTTAATCGGCCCGCAAAAAAGTATCGCCTCATTAAGTTTAAGAGAGGTGGCACGAGAAGCTGGCATCGCACCGAATAGTTTTTATCGTCATTTTAAAGATATTGATGAGTTGGCCATTGAGCTGATTGACCGTTCTGGGATCGTACTACGTCGGATCTTGCAACAAGCTCGCATCGAGGCGATCAAGCAGAACAGTATTATTCGCAGCTCAGTTGAAGTGTTTATTGCGCAACTCGATGCTGATGAAGGCAACTTAAGTTTGCTGCTGCGTGAAGGCTTTACGGGTTCAACCTCTTATAAACAAGCGGTTGAACGTCAACTCAACTATTTCCAACAAGAGTTACAAGACGATTTAATTCGCCTCGAAAAGCTCAATAAAAGCAATCTCTCACATCCCGATCTGGTCGCCAAAGCCATCACCCAGTTGGTGTTTAACATGGGGGCAAAGGTGATCGACATGCCCAAAGAAACACGCCAAGAAGTCGCGGAACAGACCATGATTATGATTCGTATGATCTTGGAGGGTGCGCGGCATCTTGACGATTCCAAGATTTTATAAGCCAAATCACACCAGCTTGATTAGGGATCACATTGCATGAAACTTTTAAATGATCACCAAAGCGTTATCGTTAGCTATCTCCTGATGCTGGCATTTTTAGTCATGCTCATTCCCCTGCGTTTATTGGCCTGCTTTTTTGCAGGCTTTGTGATTTATGAAATTATTAATTCACTCGGTGATATTTTAGAAAAATATATTGGTGGTCAACGTGCACGCTTATCGGTGAGTATCGTCCTCAGTATCATCGTGGTCACACTGATGGGATTGACCCTCAGCAGCCTGATTAGCTTTGTACTTTATGATTTACAAGGCCCCAAAGGTGCACTGATCGGACAACGTATTGATCACGCCTTACAAAGTTTGCAGCTTGAAATCGTGCAATACATTCCGAGTTTTATCCCCTACAGCCTGACCGAACTCAAAGACCACCTGTTTGAATTGCTGCGCTCCAATGTCACCACGCTCAAACATACCGGAACGGATCTATTACATAGTTTTGCCACCATGATCATCGGCATGATCGTGGCAATCTTGGTCTCTGTCAGTCAACTGCATGAATCCAATGATCATCCGGTGTTTTTACGTGCCATCATGCATCGTATTCATAACCTCTCAGTGTCATTTAAGAATGTGGTGTTTGCCCAAGTCAAAATCTCAGCCATTAACACGGTGTTGTTTATGCTCTTTGCCATGGTGATCTTGCC
>JASLIY010000094.1 GCA_030152675.1 Acinetobacter sp. | reverse complement strand
GCGCCATTGGTTCAAATACATGACCATTGAAGATGATATTGCGATGCCAAATTCGACGCTCTTCATCCTCAAAAATCTTACCCACACCGATTTCATCCTGACCAATCAACGCCTGAGATCCAACTGACGTATAGATCTTCTCCCACTCTTCAAAAGCAATGTGACCATGAAATCGTAAAATGCCAGCACCCACGGCACTGGCATCCAACTCATACAGCGTGATCAACCCATCAACATAAAGTTTCTGAAAATCACTCGACAGGGTCATGAGTCACCTCGTCATAGATTTGCTCGCCGTGCTCATCCAGTACAGGTGCATCCTCAAAGACAGGCTTGCCATCACTATCGACTGCTTGAACAAGCTCAAATACCGGCTCACCCTTTTCATTCATCACTTGCTGATCAGTTAGGATTGGAGTGCCATTTACATCGGTGTGAATGTGGGTGGTTGGCTTTTGATAATTCTTACCACCAACAATCACCGGCTTACCTTCATCATCGTATAGATCTTCAAGTTTTGTGATGTAGGTCAGTTGCGGTGCGTACTTGAGTTGCTTGACCATTTTCGGCTGCTTTTCAGTACGAGGAATGCGCTGTGCACTTGGCTTTTTGGGCAGCTCATTTAAACGAATATCGATCCAACGTGGTTCGCCATTTGAATTGCTCGGGATATCAATCGGCTTATCGAGGTTTGCAACAATGTCACCATCGTCATTAAGCTTTTTCTTAAAAGTATTAATTTCAAGATCGCCATTTTCTAGTGTTTTGTATTCAACAGCGCAGATCTTATTTCCGTTTGTGTCTGTCGGCACCTGAATCCACCAACCTTGTGTCGCAAAGCCTTCCGTTCCTTTGATGAGGTAATGACCAGTTCCCAACTTTTCAAGAATTGGGTTTTGCTCAGCAGCTTCGTCATTTGTGGTGATGTGGTCGCAGAATAATTGGATGATTGGGGATGCGGCTTTTAAGAAGCCGTTGGAGTCGCGTGTTGTGTTTTGAGTTGTATAGAATGTCTCCCATTTTTTTGCCTCGCTTGAGCGCCATTTAATTGGATATCCAACACCAACAGTTCGCCCGACTTGAAAGCCACTTGTGTCGAGCCAGCCACAATTCAAGCCATACATCCAACCAGACCCGCCAATATTTGACTGTCCACCAGTATCTTCATGCCACGAAAAAAATCTATTTGTGCCATACATCAAGCCTGAAGGACCGATCGCTGTATCTTTACTACCCCCCAGTCCAAACGCACCAACCTCCATCACATTGCCAGTTGCAGTGCCCACCATCCGACTCGCAGCATGCTGCTGATTGCTAAAGTTTTCGTTGTCCTTAGCGGCGCCTGAGCGATTCGTATCACCACCCGCACCCGTTGGAGCCGTGCCTAAGTTTTTTAATTGAATAGCCATATTTTACTCACAAAAAAGCCCGCGACTGCGGGCATGAAGTTAAGTTGGTTTAAAACTGCTGATAGAAAGTGGTTGAAATCCGCCAGACATCACCTCCAAGACAGACGGGTTGGTAGTTCAAATCAGTCTTGACTCGGACTTCACCATCAAGCGGTGAATCCCACAAGAATGAATCTGCACCTTTGTGATCATCAAAGAAATTGCGGATCTGTAGGATTTGCGCTTTATAGCCCGTTTTTGTGAATGTCCACTGCCCTTTCTTGTTGTTGATGCCGACCGATGCGTGTTGCTCATAGCCATCGCCGAACACACTTGAAAGCACGTTAAATGTGGATGTTTGCGAGTTGCCCTCTAAGCCTGGGCAGTGTTCAAATTTTCGATTACTCATATTTTTTCCAATAAAAAACCACCCGAAGGTGGTTTTGGGTCCAGTGGCACACTATTTTGATAGTAGTCCGCCTTGCCGCTGTTCTTGCCTGAATCGCTTGTCAATCTTGCCGTCAATCATAGCTTCATTCTGCTTTCGCATTTCAGTTAAAAATACCTTCAATTCATCACCATCCCACTCGGATTTCGCCTCCACGGCGTTCGATGTTTGATTGATAATCGTGATTTTAGGCTGAATAGCGACTGCCTGCTGAATCACTGCAGCTTGCTTAACTTCGCGCTGGATCTGCGGAAGTTCGCCGGTTCTGTTTATGTGGTTCAGATTATCAAGCCCAATGCTCTTAGCTGATGATGCCTTGATCATGAACTCCTTATCTGATGCGAAGATCGGAATGCTGTCGCTCGTTCCAGTACCGGGACCACGGATCTGGCCACCAGTAGCGAAACCTTTGGGAGTCATTGACTGGATCATCGTAATGAATGTCCCCTGATCTAGACTCGCCTTGGCAGCCGCCCCGATCTTCTGCCAAACAGTACCGGGCTCATTAGCATAAGCATCGGATGCAGATTTCCATAAGTTCATTCCAGCTTGGGATAGCGCAAACGCTTGTTGTGTTGCATAGAGCGCTCGATAAGCACCAGAACTCTCACCTAAAATCCCCCTAAACATGTTTGCAAACGACCCAGTAAGTTGCTGAGCTTGCGTCAACTGAAGGTTTATGGAGTCCTGCTGATAAGCCACTTCAACCTCAGACTGTCTATTGACGTGCTCATCATAGATTGCTTGCCGCGTCTGCAATGCAGTTTCAAGAATCATAGTTTTCTGATCCTCAAACTGCTGCTGAGTAATTAGATCCTGATTCATTTGGTCCTGAATCCGACTCAATGCTGCCTGTTCACTAGAGTCGACACTCGACATTTGCGCATCGAATAGTTGTTGAGAAGCATCCATTCGGCCAAAGCGATCTTGATTAATTTGCATTTGTCCAGTCGATCCGCGCATTTGAGCTTGAGCCTGATCCCAAGCAATAGCCGCATCGTTTAGTCGCTTTCTGGACTCCTCCTCTTTTTTAAGGCGAATCATTTGGCGCTGAAAATTTCGCTCCTGAATATCATTAATGCGAACAAGCTCAATTTCTTCAAAGTAATATCGCTCCTGCATGGCCTGAGTTTCAGTCATGAATTGCTCGCGCATTTGGAACAAGCGATGCTCTTTCGCTAAAGCCAGATAACCTTTTTCAATCTGATACTGCTCCTTAAGCAGCGCAACAGCTTTATTTCTCTCATCGACACTTAATTCAAGATCACGCATTGCGGCAAACTTCTTATCTTCAAAGCTCTTTTCAAGCAACTGTAATTCAGTTCGCTGAAAGTCCTTGTAGTCATCAAGTTTGGTCTTTAATGCGTATTGCGCTATAGCAATCTCATTATCAG
>JASLIY010000076.1 GCA_030152675.1 Acinetobacter sp. | reverse complement strand
AATTTGATGTTGGTCGACAAGTTCTATGCCATTAAAAACATCACCTTACCGGCGTGGAAAAATCAAATCAGTTTGGCGATCTCGCTACAAGAGCAAAAGAACAGTGTGCAATTGGCCAACACCATTGATGATGCCACCAATGAATTGTTGAAACGCAATGCTGACTTATTGCATCAAAACTCTGTCGATACCGCACGGGCCAACCAACGCGCCGTGATCGATATCGAGACCTTGGAACATGTACAAAACACCCTGATCAATACCGTCAATGATGTGATTCAGATTCAAAAAGAGGGCATGCAAAAACGTGAAGAAGCCACGACACGCTTGCGTAGTCTGCAAAGCAATCTCAATCAATTGGTCTTGCAGTCGAGTAGCGATGTGAAAAGTGTGAAGCAACTCAACTGATCCTGATGTTTTAAATTTACCAATGTCTATCTCATGCAATACCAGGAGCCCACTTTGCCCAGCTTAGATTCAAATTCTACGCAAGTCATTGAGTTTAATCAGCGACTACACGCACTCAAACAACGTCAACGACAGAGTTTGTGGTGGGCCGTGGCTGGTGTTGGCGTTTTGACGCTGAGTCTGATCGCCGTGATCAGCCAAACCGAATTGGTGTATGGCTTTTGGGGATTGTCGCCAAGCTTGCAACAATTGCATTTGCCTGCAAGTTTGGATCTGAATGCCTTTGATGCCGAGCAAAGCCCAGATTATTTCTCACGTCTGATGTCGTGGATCGGTTGGGCACTGCTGAAAATCTCAGCCGCATTTTTTGGTTCATTTGTTTTGCTGCGCCTAGCACGTAAGTTTCATTTTTTTAGAGTGCGACTGCAGTCTTTGGTGCTGAAGTTTGTGGCTTGGTTGATTGCCTTTATCATGATTTGGTCATCGCTGTCTTATTTGCAGTACCAAAAAACTGAAGCGGTACAGCAACCTTATCAAGCGTTTATTCAATACGATCGTAATATTCAGCAGAGTGAAATTGCACAATATCTGCAGCGGACACAACAACCGCCTGTGATTCGGGATTATTTATTGGCACAGACGGCATTGCTACATCGTCCAGTCGATGATGCTGCCGCCAATGCTTATGTACAACGCTTGATTATTGCAGAACAAAATGTTGCGGATTTTGAACGTTATGGCTTTCAGGCTGAACAGATCTGGAGCATGCAACATCAGCTATATGGCAAAAGCTTGAGTCCGATCGCCCAGTCGTTGGATCAAAAAGCACAACAGGCACAGCGGATTTCCACGTGGGTGGCGTGGGGATTATATCTGGTCATGGCCTTGAGCCTTGCAATCACCACGTTGAGCTATCTATTGGCTCGACAACTAAAAAATCGTCGTCTGCGGATCGAACAGGTGCTTGAACACCAGCCATGAGTCCTGGCGTATTCATTCTTCTCAAAACGACTCAGTCCGATGGGTGATGGATGTCATCATCCATAGACTGAGTCGATTTATTTCCAAAAAAGCATGCGATTGATCATCGTGTAGGCGAAATTCGTCTTGTATCTAATATTTCGATCATGCTTATGATAACTAACTGTTTTACCAATCGATGCGAATGTCGTATTATGACTGCATTAGATAAATTTGTGGTTAAGATCAACAACCTAGATGGAGATCGTCAAGATGTTAGACCAAAATATTAAAGCTCAACTCAAAACTTATTTAGAACGTTTGGAAAGCCCAATTGAACTGGTGGCCGCACTTGATCAGTCGGATAAGGCTGAGCAAATTAAAGAATTGGTCACTGAAATTGCTGAGCTTTCTCCATTGGTCAGCGCACGTTTTGATGGCGAAAATAGCCGTCGTCCAAGCTTTGGTGTGGCCAAAGCCGGTGAGCAACCTCGCGTCTTCTTCGCTGGCTTACCGATGGGGCATGAATTTACTTCATTGATCTTGGCACTGCTACAAGTTTCAGGTTATGCCGCTAAAGTGTCAGATGAAGTGCTTGAGCAAATTAAAGGCTTAAACACAGCAGATCACTTTGATGTGTTCGTATCACTCAGCTGCCATAACTGCCCAGATGTGGTACAGGCCTTGAACTTGATCGCGATTCACAATCCAAACAGTACTGCAACCATGATTGATGGTGCGTTTTTCCAACAAGAAGTTGAAGAACGTAAAATCATGGCGGTTCCGATGTTGTTCCAAAATGGCGAACACATTGGCCAAGGCCGTATGACCCTGGAAGAGATCGTTGCCAAGTTAGATACAGGTTCAGCAGCCAAAGATGCTGAGCGTATGAATGCCAAAGAGGCATTTGATGTTCTCGTGATCGGTGGCGGACCTGCAGGTGCATCAGCAGCGATGTATGCTTCACGTAAAGGGATTCGTACCGGTATCGTGGCAGAGCGTTTCGGTGGTCAGGTGATGGACACCATGGACATTGAAAACTTTATTTCTGTGCTTAAAACCCAAGGCCCAACTTTTGCGGGTGACATGGAAAAACACGTCCGTGCTTATGATGTCGATATCATGAACTTGCAAAAAGTGAAACAAGTGCTGGGCGCGGATCAAACTGAAAGTGGTTTGGTGGAAGTCGAGTTGGAAAACGGTGCGAAACTTGAATCTAAAACTGTGATCCTGTCTACAGGTGCGCGTTGGAGAGAGATGAACGTACCGGGTGAAAAAGAATACCGTACCCGTGGTGTGGCATATTGCCCACACTGTGATGGTCCGTTGTTTAAAGGCAAACGTGTTGCGGTCATCGGTGGCGGTAACTCGGGTGTAGAAGCAGCGATTGACTTGGCTGGTATTGTTGAGCATGTGACTTTGGTTGAGTTTGACACCAAACTACGTGCTGATCAGGTGCTACAAGACAAACTTCGTAGTCTGCCAAATACCGAAGTGATTTTAAATGCCTTGTCGACTGAAGTGATCGGTGATGGTCAACAAGTGACTGCATTGAAATACCAAGATCGTGGCACTGAGCAAGAGCATACTGTTGAATTGGCAGGGATCTTTGTACAAATCGGTTTGTTGCCAAATACTGAGTTCTTAAAAGATCAAGTTGAACTGTCAAATCGTGGTGAGATCGTGATCAATGCGCGTAACGAAACCAACCGCAGTGGTGTTTTTGCGGCAGGTGACTGTACCACTGTACCGTATAAACAAATTGTGATCGCAGCAGGTGAAGGTGCCAAAGCCTCATTGTCTGCCTTTGATTATATTATCCGTTCAGGTCAATAATTTGACAGCTTGAAGACTAGATCCATCCGATCCATATAAAAAAACCGAAGCTGAGGCTTCGGTTTTTTAATGTGCTTGAAACAGCAGATCCGCTGTTTGATCGCGTGTATGGCAAATTTTATTTGTCTACAAATGCACGTTCAATCACATAGTCACCGAGTTGACCCATACGTGGCGATTCGGTTAAGCCATGTTGATCAAGTAAGGCAGCCACATCTTTGAGGAAGTTTGGACTACCACATAACATGGCACGGTCATGTTCAGGATTGAATTTAGGCAAACCAATTTTTTTAAACAATTCGCCCGTCTCAATCGCATGTGTCACACGACCACGGTTTTTAAATTCTTCACGGGTCACGGTTGGGTAATAGACCAGTTTGTCTTGAATACCGAGTTCTTGGAAAAACTCGTGGCTTGGGAGTTCA
>JASLIY010000071.1 GCA_030152675.1 Acinetobacter sp. | reverse complement strand
TGCGTGTTGGGAATTATGTCAAAGTGGGGCAGGCGGTTGCAGCTTTACTCGACCGTAAACAACTGTATGTGGTGGGCTATTTTGAAGAGACCAAGCTCAACAAGATTCATCTCGGAGATGAAGCCACAGTACAGTTGATGGGCGATTCCAAAAAATTCAAAGGCCATGTGCAGGGCATTGCATCGGGGATTGAAGACCGTGAGCGCAGCACGGCATCTGGGTTATTGGCCAATGTGAACCCGACCTTTAGTTGGGTGCGTTTAGCACAGCGTGTACCGGTGAAAATCATACTCGATGAAATTCCCCACGATAATCTTGCCTTTGTCGCAGGGCGTACCGCCACGGTGCATATTGTGACACCTTAAGCTCTTCTCCTATTCGGAGAAGATTAAGATGAGGTGGCTCTCCTCTTAGGAGAAGAAATCAAAGGATGAGGAGTGAACTAAGGTTTCAATCCTTGCGGTTCACGATACCAAGTTTCGATCAGCAGCGCGGCGGCTAAGCTATCCGCGTTGAGGCGCTTGCCACGACCTTGGGATTGGTATTTATCCAATTCATCGCGGGCTTCGCGGGTGGTGAGACGCTCATCCACCATCCAGGTTTCGATGTTGGTTTGATGGCGCACACGACGGGCAAATTTGCGTGCCCGTGCTGAAAGTTCGGATTCGCTATCATCCATATTTAAGGGTAGACCCACCAAGAGCAGGTTGGGTTGATGCTGTTGAATCAGTTTTAATAAGCTGTCCCAGTGCGGGATGCCATCTTTCATGCTGACCAAGTCGAGCGGTGTGGCGCTTTCGATCAATGAAGAGCCCACGGCAATGCCCATCTTCTGTGTGCCAAAGTCAAAGGCCATAATCAGTTGCGGGGCGTGTGACGCCGTGGAGTGTGTTGCGTGTGTATCAGGCATGTCCAATCTCTGAAGAAAGCCAAATGGGATCAATGCCAATTTTACGGTATGCCGCATCTAAACGGTCGTCATAAGGCAGATTAAAAATCAAATCCATATCCGAATCGCAAATTAACCAATCCCCACGCGCGATTTCTTCTTCAAGCTGGTTCTTACTCCAACTGGCATAACCGAGCGCGATTTGATAGCTGTCCACCCCTTCGTTATGTGCGATGGCATCCAAGATATCTTTACTGGTGGTGATACAGAGGTTTTCACCCACCGCAATCGATGAATGCCAAGTCGGTTGGCCGGTATGCAATACAAAACCAGCTTCGGGACGTAAAGGACCGCCTTCTAAAACTTCATGCGGATGCACATTATCAGCATCAATATCGAGATCGTTTAATAATTCTTTAATTTGTAGTCCTGATGGACGATTAATAATAATTCCTTGCGCACCATCTGCATCATGACGTGCGAGATACACAACGGTTTTTGCAAAGAAGTCATCTGCCATATTAGGTGGAGCGATAAGACAACGATGCGTCTGAAATTGTTTAGTCACCTAAGGGCTACTCCTTTTAAAAATGCTGGGCGTCAATGCTTCAGCCGGGTGAGTCGAGTGCATTTTGAAGAAATGCTAAAAATACCATAACTTAATTTATGATTTTAATGAAGGAGTTATTGCAAATATACGCGATATATTTTGCTGTATTTATGCGCGGTCTCGCAGGTTTAAAACCCTTGAATTTAGCAGATAACTCGGGACTCAAATCAGCTGCATTTTATGATCTTGTCGTGTTCAAAGGCGGGGTCACGCAAGATTGAAGGAGAGGCCAGAAGTCAGGCTTTGAGGTACGTCGATGTCGTAAAGCGCATTGACATCATGACCGATGTTCATCGCTTTAAGCGTATTCGGATGTATCTTTCTTGCAATAAAGCGTGTGGCTTTGTCAGAGTAAATTGAGTTTGGTGGTAAAACTGCCTCAGCAGCAGTAAAAGCGTAACCATATTTTGGGCGACCGATCAGGCTTAGACCTGATCGGTAGGTTTTTGAAACTTCAATTGTCTCAATTGCTTGGCATGTTGTAGCGTGGTTTCGTTGATCTCAACGCCGCCAGTCATACGAGCCAGTTCCAAGATCCGTTGCTGTTCTTCCAACTCGACGATGGTACTACTCGCAGGATCTGTCTGGAGTTTTTGCGCCAAGAGATGCTGATCTGACTGCGCCGCCACCTGTGCTTGATGGGTAATACACAGGATCTGCACATGCTGACCGAGACCAGCCAATAAACGTCCAACGATTTCCGCTGTACCGCCACTGATCCCGACATCGATCTCATCAAAGACCAGAACTTCGGATTCGGTTTTTTCGGCATTCATGACTTGCATCACCAAAGCGATCCGCGATAGCTCACCACCGGATGCCACGCGTGCCAACGGCTGTGCGGGAATGCCTTTATTGGCCGTAAACAACAGCTGAATAAAACTCAGTCCCTCAGCGCTTGGCTGTTCTAAAGGCTCAAATTTAAATTCAAAGAAGGCCTCAGGCAGCGCCAATTTTTTAACTTGTTCGGTTAATAGCTTCGCCAATGGAATCGCCGATTCACGGCGAATACGATCCATCTCTTCGGCTTGAGTTAAAAAGGCCTGATGGGTCTGTTCAACTTGTTCAGCCAAGGTGTTCGGATCTTCGAGTTGGTGTAACTGTTCGAGTTCCTGTTGCCAAGACTGATATTGCTCAAGCAAGCTTTCTGGTTGGGTGCGATATTTACGTGCCAAACGATGGAAAATTTCCAATTGCGCATTCAGTTGTTCCATGCGCTCGGGATCAAAGCTCTGCCGATCGATAAATTGGCGCAAGTTGGCCGTGGCATCATCGATTTCACTTTGTGCATTGCTGAGCGAGTTATAAATCTCACCGAGTTGTTCACTGCGTCCGGCATGCGATTCGAGACGTCGAATGATCGAAGCCATTTCTTGGGTCAGGTTTTGTTCTGCTTCGTCAAGCACATTTAAGCTATAGCTACAGTCTTGCATGATATGTTCATGATGACTGAGGCGATCGAACTCTTGTTCGATGTCTTGGTATTGGATCGAAACGATCTCTTCTAATTCTTCGAGTTGCAAGGTCAGACTTTCGATGCGTTGCTGACGATTGGCTTGGGCGTCGATCGCGGCCTGATGATGGCGAATGGTTTTTTGCCAATGATGATAGGCCTGACGCAAAGACTGCGCGGGTTCTGCAAAGTTATAGTAGCGGTCGAGCCAATGTTTGGGATAGGGAGGTTCGAGTAATTGTTGTTGGCTGTGCTGACTATACAGTTGCACCAGCAGGCGCCCGATTTCTTTGAGTTCAGCGAGACTACTCGGGCGGCCATTGATCCATGCTTTGCTACGTCCAGTGGCAAAGATCACACGGCGTAGGTGGATTTCACCAGAATCATCTTGTAGTTCATGCGTGCTCAACCACTCAGCTTCAGGACTATCTTCTTGATAGCTAAAGACTGCGGTGACATCCGCTTTGTCAGCACCGAAGCGGACATAGTTGGTGTCGGTGCGCTCGCCAAGACAGGCTGAGAGGGCATCAAGCAGCAGCGATTTACCCGCACCAGTTTCGCCGGTTAAAACATTAAACCCTTTTTCGATATCAATGGCGAGATTGTCAGCGAGTGCAAAGTTAATCAGATTTAAATGAGTCAGCATAAACGCATCCGAACTGCGGAATTGAAATTAGACGCAACAAACATAATCAAGTTTTGTTTTTGCGACAAGATATGAAATATTTTAATCGTGGCTGAGGCAAATTATAGTCTATAACCGAAGATATTAAAAAGCCTGTCGCATTAAATTTAATCGAGGTGTCATGATCTTTATCTAAGCTGCATTTGCTTATTTAAGTCGATGACAGTAAGGTCATTATTAAGCAGGGTATTTTGGATGCCATGCGTTGTTATATGTTTTATAAATTGCTGAGCATTGCTGTCGTGGATTGGGGGATGTGATGATGGATCATCACACTGGATATTATCGAGGCGGCTGCTGGTTTTAATCCTGATTGGATTCACAATATCTACGCCGAGCAGCGACCACATCAGCATAAAAAAAGCGCAAGATTTTATTGTCGACGAAGATCACTGATAGATTGATTAGTTGATCAAGCGCAATGTAAACTAGCGCAAACATCATTTATATCAGTGCGCATTATCTGGAGAATACGCATGTCATCACAGTTTGATCATGTTTCAGTGATAAAAAAATCAAATG
>JASLIY010000058.1 GCA_030152675.1 Acinetobacter sp. | reverse complement strand
AAAATAAAAAGCGACTCGCGCGCATGGAAGTTGTCCTAATCATTAACGATAAAATTGAATAAACAATGAGTTGAACTAAATCTAGCCCAGCTCACGATTGGCTGCGCCATTATGACATGAATTTTTTAGCTTAGGGTCTGTTGAGCCTTCATAAATGACGCAAGCATCTCTGAAATATCATGCGACTAAATCAAATTCTTTTCTGCATTGCAACAGAACTTGGGAATTGATTACACTGCATGCTGTACGATCCAGATCGGATCATGCAAATTGACCGCATGTTTTAATGACGATACCGCACAGTATCATGCAGATTGACAGCAACGCACATCCACAGACATCGCATAGAGTAGATAAAGTTATGGCACGTATCTTGGTCGTTGATGATTCACCTACAGAAATGTATCGCTTCAAAGAAATTCTGATTAAACAAGGCTATGAAGTCTTAGAGGCAAATAACGGTGCGGATGGTGTGACCTTGGCATTGGCGGAGCAGCCTGATTTGATCTTGATGGATTTGGTGATGCCGGGGGTCAATGGTTTTCAAGCCACGCGACATATTGCGCGTGATGCAACGACACAACATATTCCGATTGTGATCGTGAGCAGTAAAGGGCAGGATACGGATCGCGAGTGGGGCATACGCCAAGGTGCCAGTGAATATCTGACCAAGCCCATCGATGAAGAAGCATTGTTAGAGATCATCGCGACGTATTTGGCAGATCGAGCACAGGCCTAAGCAGAATGGCATGATCTGAGATACGCCATCAGATCCTTCAATGAAGGAATCAAGTCAAGTATCTGATGGCGTGTGCAGTGTACTGCGTTTAGTGTGCTAAAAGCTGAACCAAGATTTGTTCGTAGATTTCAGCCAAAGGTTCGAGTTCGTCGATGTTGACGTGCTCGTTGACTTGGTGAATGGTGGCATTTAACACACCGAGTTCCAACACTTGCGCGCCTGTCGGTGCAATAAAGCGACCATCCGAAGTACCACCACTGGTGGACAATTCTGCTTCAACCCCAGTCACTTCACGAATCGCATGTTTGGCTGCATTGACCAACTCGCCCACAGGGGTCAGGAAGGGCAGACCGGAGAGCGTCCATTTGATCGAATACTGCAGTTGGTGCTGATCCAAGATATCGATGACACGTTGTTTTAAGATCTCCGCGGTAACTTCTGTTGAGTAACGGAAGTTAAAGGTCACATCCATATGGCCGGGGATGACATTGGTGGCACCCGTACCAGAATGGATATTCGAGATTTGAAATGAGGTGGCAGGGAAGTATTCATTGCCCTGATCCCAGACTTCTTCACAGAGTTGATCCAGCGCTTTTGCTGCTGCATGAATCGGATTCTTGGCCAAGTGAGGGTAGGCCACATGACCTTGTTTGCCTTGGATCGTTAGAACGCCATTCAGCGAACCGCGGCGTCCATTTTTAATTACATCCCCAAGTTGGGTGGTACTTGAGGGTTCACCGACCAAACACCAGGTCATTTTTTCTTGGCGTGCTTCGAGTGTTTCGATGACTTTGACCGTACCATTGATGGATGGGCCTTCTTCATCTGAGGTGATCAAAAAGGCAATCGAACCTTGATGTTGCGGATGTTTTTTAACAAAGCGTTCCGATGCAACCACCATGGCAGCCAAAGCGGTTTTCATGTCTGCGCTGCCACGACCATACAATTTACCATCACGAATTTCAGGTTGAAATGGATCTGAATTCCATGCATCGAGATGACCTGTTGGTACTACATCGGTATGACCCGCGAAACAAAATACTGGATCGGTCGTGCCACGACGTGCCCAAAGATTGTCTACATCTTCAAAGCGCATGGATTCGATATTAAAACCGACCTTGCTGAGGCGATCAGCCATAATGGTTTGGCAAGTATGGTCAAGCGGTGTCACAGAAGGTTGGCGCAGTAATTCTAAACTGAGTTCGAGGGTATCAGATTGATTCATGTACTTCGGGTCTATTGATCAAATTAACGCTATCATAGTGGAAGATATAAGCGAAAGAAAACTGAAAGATAACAAAGCCATTGAATCTATGTGCTTGAGTGCAGTGGAGCGTGGTCGTTGGGCGGGATTGTCGCGCGCAGCAGGCGTGTTGAAATGCAGATCACGGCTCAGCAAGCAGAAAGGCTCAACAATGAAAAAGAATCAGCAAGAAAAAAGCCCCAATATTCAAAATATTGGGGCTTTGAAAAACTCATGCAAACTTAAAGTTTGTCTTGAGTTTTTTCCGCAGTTTTAGTGACTGCATTACCCGCTGAAGAAACGTCTTTCCCCACACCTTTAAAAGTATTACAGCCTGTTAGGACAAAAGCGACAACTACAGAAGCTGCTAAGATTTTTTTCATCATCATCTCCAAGTTAGATTTATTTTGATGTGGCTTCAGATTAAAAAAATAGCACCCGATTGAATACGATACTTTTAATGTGAAAGCGTTATTAAATGTATTTAACGTCACAATAATTACACAAAATTGACGTTTTGTTATATGGACTCAACTTGACGATACATATAGTAGCGATGTTCTGTGTTGTTAAAGTAAAGACCATTACTTGACCATTGTGGCGGTTCGATGTCCAGATCATGTTCAATACACAGCCATTCTGAACGATCAAGTCGAATATAATCTGAAAGATAGCGATGACTGCCCCAGTATCCAAGCCGTCGAGTTGGATTGATCCACTCTGGTAGTGCTTGACAGGATGCATACAAATCAGATGGGCGAGCGGGAAGATAAAGCTGCCCTTTAATCACTGCGCGTCGTTGCTGAATCTGCTGAGAATTGCCATGTAGGTCGATGCTGTCAAACTTAAATTGTTGATGGCTAAAGTGGTGCAACTTTTTATATAAGGTGTCTTCGCGGTTTAGGCCATACCAATAGGGCAGGCTGAGATCGGCCTCACCGAGATAGTATTTGAGTGCAACTTCCCAATGCTCCAGCTGTTGCGTTGTCTGGTTATAGACTAAAAAATCTAACTCCCCCAAGGTCTGTTTGCCTTCAATCACTTGTAGACTATGTGCCAACAGCTGATAGTCGTGATAGGCACTGTCCTGTAGCCAAAACCAAATCAAATACTCAAAACGCAAACCCAGCCGGGTGCTCTTTAAGTTGGAGAAGAACTGCAACAGTGCTTCGGGCTGCTGATCTAACTCACGTAAGCGTGGCAAATACTGGATATAGTGTTGCAGCCAGAAAGCATCGTCATGCCAATCAAAGTGCTGACGCATCTCTGGGTGATTTGGCGTGGCGTTTAAAATGTTGGGACTGGCGATAGCAAAGCACAATTGGCGTACCCAAGGATGCTTAAAGTCGAGCCATGGTTCAAAGTATTGAGACATATACAAAGATGCAATGCGTAATAAGGTCAATTTGACTTTAACGCGCATGCGCTGAAACTACAATTTTCTCAAGCATTTTCTGACTGACTTTCTCAATCCTGTTTCGCTGCATGCGAGCGACTGAAAATCGACGCGCCTTTCAACTGAACATGTCAGAAAAAGCAGATATACTGACGCCAACATTTGGATCGATTTGTAATATGAGAATATTGTTTTGGCGTAGCTTGGTCATCATATTTATCGTTCTTGGATTTATTGGTGCGTTATTACCCGGCATGCCAACCACGGTATTTTTAATCCTTGCTGCTTGGGCGGCGTCTAAAGGCTGGCCACAGATGGATGCTTGGTTGATGAATCATCCTAAATATGGTCAAACGCTACGGGATTGGCGTGCGCATGGAACAGTACCGAGAAAGGCGAAATGGATCGCATCGCTGATGATGTTGGTCAGTGCCATCATCATGCTGTTGACCAATGCGCCGCTCTGGGTCAAGATTTTTACCGATGCCTGCATGCTGTCTGTGGCGATCTGGCTGTGGATGCGTCCAGAACAGCGCTTAAGTACAGAGACGCAAACTCAGCAACAATCGACTCAGACGACTCATAAAAACTAAAACGCTGTATTGCAACAAAAGTGTCCCGCGGTGCGATGAGGATTGAGCTGATGACCCATCGCATTCTTTGGGTCTATTGATCACGTCAGTATAAATCAGAACAAACTTTGTTCGAAATCAATTTAATAGCCTTAGTGT
>JASLIY010000042.1 GCA_030152675.1 Acinetobacter sp. | reverse complement strand
ACGTTCAGGTATTTGGCATACGAACGATAGTAGCCTTTGATAAAGGTCGCTTCTGGCAAGCTTTTATATTCATCTTGCTCAAGCAGCATCAAAGTCTTTTGCGGAATATTCAGATCGGCACAGACAGCTTCTATGCTGCGTGCTTGTGTAATTCGAACTTGACGCAAGTACTCACCTGGACGCTGAACATTTCCTAAAGCATTATGTGCTACGATTGAACCAGTAGGTTGCTGTGAATTAGGATTTACTTCCATACGGCCTCAGTACTGTACTGTAATTGCAAATAACGTTGATATTCTTGACTATCTGGAAACTGTGCACGCAATTGGTTGATGTACGATTGCATTTCCATCTGATCACCTTGGGCTCGCGCTAAACGCGCGCCAATCCAAAGTGCTCGCGCACTTTGGTGATTTTGCCCCGCCAAATGAACATATTGCTCATAAAATGGGGTCGCAGCACTAAACTTTTGCTGCAAATACAACAAGTCAGCTAACTCTAACATTGAAACGTAAGATTCGCGATTGGCTTGTAAGGCTTGTCGAAATGCTTTTTCCGCAAGACCTTGATCTCCTAAGCTTAAATAAACTCGGCCTAGGTTTTCAAGTGCACGATAGCGTTGATCATAGCCCAATGCCGCGCCCGCGAGCTGTAACTGTTGCACTGCCTCAGGATAACGCTGCTGTTGATACAAATAATTTGCATAGTTATTGCGTGCTTGGGCATTGTTTTTATCCAGCGAAATGGCTTTTTTAAAATACCCATCGGCACGTTCTAAATTACTTGGACTGCCTTCTTGCTGCAATAACACCGCCATCATCATATTGGCACTTGAATCACGAGCGTCCAAGCTGAGTGCTTGATCGAGTGAACGTTTTGCCGCATCCAAATCGCCATGACGAATATATTCGGCGGCGAGTTGGGTTCTGACTTTGACTGCTTTTTCTGGATCTTTTTTTATGAATGTCTCTGAAGCCGTACTTTGACAACCTTGTATTGACCACGTCAACAAACACATCGCCAACAAGGCAATGGTTTTTTGATACTGCGGTTTAGTCAAAGCGATTTTGCTCCCTAATCGAGATCACCCGAGGTTCGTACGATCACATGTTGATCTTCAACTTTCTTTTTCCACTGCTCAGCACGACGGGTACGGTCTGCGACCTGCCCCACCAACTGACCACAAGCAGCATCAATATCATCACCACGTGTTTGACGAATCGTACACACAAATCCAGCGTCAGACAAAGTTTTTTGAAAAGAAATGATGCGATTACGACTTGAACGCCCATACGGTGCGTGTGGGAATGGATTGAATGGAATCAGGTTAATTTTACTTGGAAGATTTTTTAACAGTTGGATCAACTGCGTCGCATGTTCAGGTTTGTCATTGACGCCTTCAAGCATCACATACTCGATGGTGACGTGCTTACGTGCACTTTCATTGCCATCTTTCGCGATATAGCGCTGACATGCCGCGATCAGTTGCGCCAATGGATATTTTTTATTAATCGGAACTAATTCATTACGTAATGCGTCATTCGGTGCATGCAATGAAATCGCCAAGGCCACATCGATGTCTTGGCACAATTGATCAATTTTAGGTACAACGCCTGAGGTGGATAAGGTCACACGGCGTTTCGACATGCCATAGGCAAAGTCGTCTAGCATGATCTGCATCGAACTCAGTACTGCATTATAGTTGAGCAAAGGCTCACCCATCCCCATCATCACCACATTGGTCACCGTGCGTTCGCGCTCAGCGATCTCCACGTCTTCCATGTAGGAATAGTTTGCCATCCACAACTGTCCAATAATTTCATCTGGACTCAAGTCACGTTGAAAGCCTTGCTTTCCGGTTGAGCAGAATGAACAGTCTAAGGCGCAGCCGACTTGCGATGAGATACATAGGGTTTTACGCGCCCCGGTCTTGTCATCTGCTGGAATCAGTACGGTTTCAACCAAAGAACCTGCACCATCTCCAACGCGAAATACCCATTTACGCGTACCGTCTTTGGAGTAGTGACGATGCACCACTTCCGGCGCACGGATTTCACAAATTTGTTCGAGACGTTCACGCAGCTTGCCTGAAATATTAGTCATTTCGGCAAAGTCAGTGACGAAGAATTGATGCATCCACTTCATCACCTGACCTGCGCGGAATTTTTTCTCGCCCAGCTCAACAAAAAATTGCTCCAACTGCGCACGAGACATACCTAACAGATTGACTTTATTTGCGTTTTTAGGCTGCGTCAGCGGGGATTGTGCGTGTTGCTGTTCATCTAATTTAGCGGATGAAGCGCCCACTTCAACGTTCATGAGAAATACCTAAACTCTGTCTATCTAAGGATATGGTGTGCAATACACAGCAATCATGTTTGCGTAGGAGAAAAAAAACCAAATAAGGAGTATATCACTTATTTGGTCGATCGATTGCGGATTAACGCGTACGTGGACAAACTTCAGTTTGAGCAAAGAAGTAGTTGATTTCACGATCAGCAGAAGCCACAGAGTCAGAACCGTGAGCCGCGTTTTCGTCGATGCTTACAGCGAAATCAGCACGGATTGTACCAGCAGCAGCTTCTTTCGGGTTAGTCGCGCCAAGGATATCACGGTGACCTAAAACAGCGTTTTCGCCTTCAAGAACAGATACAACAACAGGACCTGAAGTCATGAATGCAACGAGGTCAGCAAAGAAACCACGTTCTTTATGCTCAGCATAAAAACCTTCAGCTTCAGCTTGAGACAAATGCTTCATTTTAGTTGCAACGATTTTAAGACCCGCTTTTTCAAAACGCGCAAAAATGTCACCGATGTGGTTTTTAGCAACTGCATCAGGTTTAACGATAGATAAAGTACGTTCGATAGCCATCGATAGGCTCCTTATATTTCAACGACAAAATTTGGCGCATTATACAGCCTAAATGCGCAGTGATCAG
>JASLIY010000025.1 GCA_030152675.1 Acinetobacter sp. | reverse complement strand
TGGAGAAGCATCATGGCTTATAGTGAAAAAGTAATTGATCATTACGAAAACCCTCGTAATGTTGGTGTTTTAGACAAAAACGCTGAAAACGTTGGTACAGGTATGGTCGGTGCACCTGCATGTGGCGATGTGATGCGTTTGCAAATTCAAGTTAACGATGAAGGCATCATTGAAGAAGCGCGCTTTAAGACTTATGGCTGTGGTTCTGCCATCGCTTCAAGCTCGCTGGTCACTGAATGGTTGAAAGGTAAAACTTTAGACCAAGCACAATCGATCAAGAATATTGATATTGCGACTGAACTTGCATTACCGCCTGTTAAAGTGCATTGCTCAGTACTTGCTGAAGATGCAATTAAAGCTGCTGTTGAAGACTACCGCAGCAAAAAGACCACTCAGGCTTAATTAAGTTTCAATCAATTCATTGTTGTTGAATGGAGTTTTCATGATCAATTTAACGGAAAATGCTGCAGCTCATATCAGCAATTACTTAAAAAATCGCGGTAAGGGTGAAGGTATTCGCGTTGGCGTGAAAACTTCAGGCTGTTCAGGCCTCGCCTATGTGCTTGAGTTTGTTGACAGTATAGATACACATGATCAAGTGTATGAGCAGTTTGGTGTTAAAGTTTTCGTTGATCCAAAGAGCATGGTCTATTTAGAAGGCATGCAAATGGATTATGTCAAAAATGGTCTCAACGAAGGCTTTGAATTTAACAATCCAAACAAAAAGGGTGAATGTGGTTGTGGTGAATCTTTCACTGTATAATCCACCTTTTTCTCATAACAATTAAAACAGTGTCTTACACTGTTTTAATTGTATTATTCACCTTGGAACTTAGGCCCAATGAATCACTTTGAGTTATTTCACCTCCCTCCTCAAGTCGACATCGATTTAGCCGCTTTAAAAGCTGAGTTTTTAAAGTTGCAACAGCAATACCACCCGGATAAAGCTGAAAATAAAGATCAAGCCATCATACAGTCGAGTGAGATTAACCAAGCCTATAAAGTTCTTTCTCAAGTCGATAGTCGTGCTGGCTATTTACTGGCCTTAAAAAAGCAAGACCATCTCCTCGATCAATCAATTAATGACTTTGAATTTTTGCAGTCTGCCTTAGAGATTCGTGAACAGCTCGATGAAGCTCAACAAGCTGAGCAATTGCACTCTTTAAAACAAGAAGTTCAGCAGTGGATTGATGCATTAATCAATGAATTTAAAATTGATTATCGTGATGAAGATTGGGCAGATGCGCGCGATACTGTCAGAAAAATGCGCTTCTTCCAAAAAGTCATGAATGATATCGACAAAGCTGAAGATCGTCTCTTGGATGACGAAGATTTTAGCTTGGACGATGATTTTTAAGTTCGCTTTCGAATTCGATTTTTTTAATACAGTTTTAAAACTCAGTCATTTGAGTTCAGTGAAGGATGTAACAGTATGGCACTCTTGCAAATTGCAGAACCTGGTCAATCAAGTGCGCCACACGAACACCGTATTGCCATCGGTATTGATTTGGGTACAACCCACTCTTTGGTGGCTACGGTGCTTTCTGGTCAAGCCAAAGTTTTGAATGATGAACAAGGTCGCGTGTTACTTCCTTCAATCGTTCACTATGCCAAAGATGCTGCGACCTATGGTGATGCGGCCAAAGCCTATTTGACCAGCGATCCGCAAAACACGATCGTCTCGATCAAACGTTTTATGGGTCGCTCCAAAGCAGATATTAAGTTTCAACATCCCTACGTACTACTAGGTGATGATCAGCAAATGCCAGCCTTTGAAACTGCACAAGGTCGTAAAACACCGGTTGAGATTTCAGCAGAAATCTTAAAGCAACTCAAAGTCCGCGCCGAATCGAGCATTCAACAACCCATCCAAGGTGCAGTCATCACGGTTCCTGCTTACTTTGATGAAGCTCAACGCCAAGCGACCCGTGATGCGGCTGAATTGGCTGGTTTAAATGTGCTGCGTCTATTGAATGAGCCCACTGCTGCGGCCGTGGCTTATGGCTTAGATCAAGATACTCGCCTGGCACATGATCATAACTATGTGATCTATGACTTGGGCGGTGGTACTTTTGATGTCTCAATCCTACGTTTCTCACAAGGGGTGTTTGAAGTCCTTGCCACAGGCGGCCATACCGCACTGGGGGGTGATGACCTCGATCGTCTACTGGTGAAATGGGCAAAAAAACAACTGGCCATTGATGAGCTCGATGATCAGAACTATGCACAATTCGTCATTGCGCTGCGTCAAGCCAAAGAAGCCCTATCACAAACTGAATCCGTTGAATTAAACCTTCTCGGTCAAAGCTTACACTTAGATCGCGCGACCTTTGAAAGCGTGATTAAAGTGGCACTCGATAAAACCATCAGTGTCTGCAAACGTGTGTTACGTGATGCCAGACTCAGCCTAGACGATATTCAAAATGTAGTCTTGGTCGGCGGTTCAACCCGCTCTTATGCAGTGCAAAATGTGGTGCGTGAAGTGTTCAATCAAGAACCGCTATGTACCATCAACCCAGATGAAGTGGTTGCCATTGGCGCCTCAATCACCGCCAATCAACTGATCGGCAATCAAACCGATGGTGCTTTGCTGTTGGATGTCACGCCATTATCACTTGGCCTTGAAACCATGGGCGGTTTGGTGGAGCGTATTATTTCACGTAATACCGCAATCCCGGTGGCACGCCGTCAAGAATTTACCACCTATCAAGATGGACAAAGTGCCATGTTGATCCATATCGTACAAGGTGAACGCGACCTAGTCGAACACTGCCGTAGCTTGGGTCGCTTTGTTCTCAGTGGTATTCCGCCGATGGTTGCCGGTCAAGCGCGTATTGAAGTGACCTTCCAAGTCGATGCCGATGGTTTACTGGTGGTAAGCGCACGAGAAACCACCTCTGGCGTACATGCACAAATCGATATCAAACCGGCTTATGGCTTGTCCGATACTGATATGGAGCGTTTACTGCTTGAAGGTTTTGAATTTGCTGAAGAAGACAAACATTTACGTCACTTGAGTGAAACCAAAGTTGAGGCTGAACGTGAACTCGAAGCTTTGCTTCAGGCACTCAAAGTTGATGCAAGCCTGCTGAGTGATGCGCAACTTGCTGCATTACAACAGGCCAAAACTGAGCTTGAGTCACAATTGGCGTCGAACGATATTGAGGCCATTGAGAAAGCCGTAGCGCAACTCAAAACCCATAGCGATGCCTTTGCAGCAGCGCGTATGAATCAACATATTGATCATGCGCTCAAAGGCACCAAACTTGACGACTGGTCAAACTCAAACTAATTGATAGGTAAAGACTATGCCACGTATTAAAGTACTCCCCCATGCGCAATACTGCCCTGAAGGTGCTGAGTTTGAAGTTGAACAGAATGCCAATCTGTGTCAAAGCCTATTAGATCACAACATCAAAATTGAGCATGCCTGTGATATGTCTCGTGCATGCACCACTTGCCATGTTGTGGTACGTCGTGGCTTTGATAGCTTAGATGAGATGGATGATGTTGAAGCCGATTTACTCGATCGCGCTTGGGGTTTAGAAGCAGACTCACGTCTGTCTTGCCAAGTTAAAATCGTCGATGAAGATCTTGAGATCGAAATTCCAAAATACAGCCTCAATCATGCTTCAGAGAATCACTAAAGCACAGCTCAACCAAATGCGCTTGTAAGGCGAGCAACGCTTGTCTAACCTATACCTAGACAAGCGTTGTGATAAAAGTAAGGTCTGCAATAGACCTTATTTTTTTGACTGTTTGCTTTGTAAAGTGCTCAGCGTGTAAAGTTCCAGAGGTAGATCTTGTTTATCGACTGGCGTTGAGGATTGAGTTTCGGTTTTTCAAGATTTATTCAAGTTGGTCAACCTGACCCTGCAGCATCTGCATGCTATATCACTGGCCGTATGAATTATGTGGCCTTGTCATCTGGCGTTATTTCATCTTCTAAGCGCAGCTTCGCAATCCCAGATGGATTGGTCAGTTTTTGCTGTAGCTGAATTCGGGCAATCATTTTTTCTAATACTTCGACCAATTCGCTGTATTCAAAGTTCTGAACTTCTTCAAGATTGAGCAATAAATGGAAGCCTTTATATTCATAGTCAAACCATTGCTGATTTTCATGATCCTGAGCTGAATATTTTTCCATGACTTGCCAAGTGTTGACCAAGCCCTGAATTCCCTTGAGCACGATCGGCTGCTTAGGAGCACACAGATAGTTATTTTTAATCAGGCGATAGGTTTCATCTGAAATCAAAATCTCATCGATATCGGCTTTGTTTTGCAAGCGTGCTGCTAAGTTGGCATCACGACCGACGATGGTATAGGCCATGCGATGCACGGCACCGTAATTGCCTACGTGACAGTAACCCGTACTGATCCCCATGCGCACATGCAATGCAGGATAGCCCATTTTCAGCCAGCGCTCGCGCAAGAACTTCATCTGCTCACGCATGGCAAATCCCATATCGACACAGTTCTTGGCATCTTGCTCAACGCCTTGCGAGTCTGGATCTCCAAAGAAGATCAGGATCGCATCGCCCATAAACTTATCAATGGTGGCGCCATACTGTTTGGCGATTTCAGTCATATGACTCAGATAGTCATTGAGTAAGAAAGCCAAATCATCGGGAATGAGATTTTCAGAAATCTCGGTGAAGCCTTGGATATCTGAAAAGAAGACGGTGATTTTTTTACGCTTATATTCCAGCTTGGCTTCGGTCTCACCACGCATAATCGCCTGCCATAACTGTAGCGGCGCATAACGACTGAGTTGATTGGACAGCTCAATATAACGATTCATCTCAACAAAATAATTATTCTTTTGATCTTCGAGTTGTTTAACCCGACGTTGATGATAAAAACCACAGACACCAATAAATAAAATCAAGCACACAAAAGACAGGACGGTCAGCTCAATACTGGTTTGATCAAAATATTCATCAAAGCCAAACACAAAAATAATATTGAGGTAAAACACAATAATCGACAGTAAGCATGACAACGATACGGTCATGACTGAGATTTTATTGCTGATCGCGGTATAAATTAAACCAAACAAAAGTGTAAAGGTTAACACCAAACTCAAATGAACTGCAGCCAACACGGTTGCGACTGCAATTGCATCGAGGATAAAGAAGATATTTTTGCGAAGATGTTCGTCGTATTTATATTGAATCCAACGCGATAAACGTGGACTAAAGATTAAAATTGCAGCCAAAAAAAAGGGAATATAAATCTGATTATGTGCAGACGGCGTACTCACATAATAAATGACCGTAAGCAAAGCGAGTATTAAATATGCCATATTACGCTGGTATATTTCAAATTGCTTAGGGCCTTTATTCAGCATCCGATCAAGTGGCACTAATTATTATTCTCCGCTCTTGGTAGCATCTTCAATGCATCGTCAATTGTCGAAGCTTAGTCCATACGCCAATCAAATGGCATATCACCTTGACCTCGAAGTGCAAGCATTAGTGTTTGACGCATATGTGCTAAAACATCGTTGCTATACGGTACTGCCGTGGTGCCCCATACCGGTTGAGGCCAAGCCACATCATTTTGGTAACGAACCACGTGGTGAAAATGCAGTTGCGGCACCATATTTCCTAATGCTGCGACATTCATTTTGTCTGCACGGAATACGCGTGACAACTGACTTGATAACCAGCTTGATTCACGTAAAAACTGTTCTTGATCGGATTGGCTTAATTCGTAGAGTTCAGTGATACCGGGTACACGTGGAATTAAAATCAACCACGGGAACTGCATATCATTCATTAAGCGACACGTGGAAAGCGGAAAATCACCGATAAAAAACGTATCTTGAGCAAGTTGTGGATGCAGACTAAACATAACTTTATAAATGACGTAGAACAAATAAGATGGCACATACTA
>JASLIY010000328.1 GCA_030152675.1 Acinetobacter sp. | reverse complement strand
TCCCCATTAAATCATCTCTTTCACGTACTTACGCTGATAAAGCTGATCCAGCAGTGCAAACAAGGCTGCTAGACAGACCAGACTGATGCCGATGATGCAGGTCATGCCCCAACCACCGTGGTGCCAACCATAGACCCCAAGCGCTGAACCGCAGGCACCGCCGACGAAGTAGCTGGTCATATAGATTGAGTTAATGCGTGATTTGGCATCAGGGCGTAAACGAAAAATAATGCTTTGATTACTGGTATGTACCAAGACTAAACCGAGGCTAATTACCCCATAGCCGACGATGTAGCTGATTAGAAATTGGCCGCCAAAGTACAAAAATATCCAACTCATCGCCAAGGTCAAGACCCCCAACCAAGTCAAGAGCAGGGTATGGCCTTGATCGGCGAACTTACCGATTTTAGGCGTAGAGAGCGCGCCAAACACCCCCACCAAGGTCGCCAAACCGATAAAGACATCGGAGAGCAAAAATGGTGCTGAGGTCAGCAACACGGCGATGGTGGAGAACAGGGTGCTCATGGCAGCAAAGGCAAAACCACCAATGATGGCACGATAGACCAAGCGTCGTTCTTCACGGATCAATAGACCCATGGAGCGAAAGACTTGAAAGTAATTCATGCTTGAGGTCATCACCTGAGGCAGTTTGAGCTTGAGTAAAAATGCCAATAACAGCATCAGCACCGCACTGACCATATAGATCACTTTCCAATTCAAGAGATTGGAAAACAGTCCTGCCAAACTGGTGGAGAGTAATAGCCCGACCAATAGGCCACTCATCAAGAAGCCGACCACTTCACCGGTTTTCTCAGGCTGTGTGGCGATGGCGGCCAAGGGAATCAAAACTTGCGCTGCCACCGAGAATAACCCCACGATGATGGTGCCGATCCAGAGCATGGGCAGATTGATGGCAAAGCTACAGATCAATAGGCCACAGGCGGCAAACAACATCAGCAGGGGAATAAACTTGGTTTTATTGACGATATCGCCCATCGGCACGATAAACAGCAACCCCAAGGCATAGGAGACTTGGGCAAAGGTCACGGTCAGTGCAGCTTGCGCCTCAGATACGGCAAAGTATTGCTGGATTGAGTGAATCAACGGTTGGCTGTAGTAATTGGCGCCTGCACAGATGCCACAAGCAATGGCCATCAGCCAGAGTAATGATTTGTTTTGACTTATATCGTAAGGAGCAGACATGAGACTTCCAGGTCGGATGATGGGTTAAAAACAATAGGCAGTGGCTTCGATGGCAATCTGCATATTGGGTAGGCTTAAACACGGAACAGGCACCCAACTACAGGCCGGAAAAGTGAGATCTCCCCAGACATGTTGCATGACTTGAATGAACTGCTGATGTTTTTTGGTGCTGTGATCCTGCAGGTAGATTCTTAACACCGCGATGTCGCGCAGTGTAGCATCGGCCTCGTCTAAAATGCAGCGGATATTTTTCAGTGCTTGCTCAGCTTGTTTGGCAAAGTCCGGAGACAGTTGCCCTTGTGCATTATGGCCGCCTTGCGCAGAGAGGTGTAAAACACGTAAGAAGTGGCGCACTTCGATAGCATGGCTCGATCCCAAGCAACGCGGGTTGAATAAGGCCTCGGGATTGATCGGTTTGAGGGTTTGAATCTGCTGTTGAGCATTGTAAATGTTTGCATTTTTCATAGCGAGTCATGTTCAAGTGCTGACGATGAGCGTGCTAGTATCAAAGCTCAAGTTAAGTTGAGGTCAAGGCCGATGTCGAAAAAAGATGCCCATCAATGGCTCAGTATTGGAGAGTTGGCCAAACGCAGTGCCGTGAGCGTTTCCGCGATACGTTTTTACGAAGCAAAAGACATGATTTGGAGTGTGCGCACTGAGGGCAATCAGCGCCGCTACCAACGTGCGATGTTACGCCGGATCGCGATTATCAAAGTTGCGCAGCAGGTGGGAATCAGTCTGCAGCAGATCAAGCAAGCCTTAGAAATTTTGCCGAAAAACCGCATTGCCAGCAGTGCCGACTGGCAAAAAATGTCGGCACAGTGGCAGTCCGATCTCGATCGTCAGATCATTGCCTTGCTGCGATTACGTCAGCAGTTGGACAAATGTATCGGCTGTGGTTGCCTATCGTTGCAACAGTGCCCCTTGCGCAACCCCAATGATGAGATGGGGCAGCAGTCCAATGGTGCTCACTTTGAACAAGCGCTGAGTAGCTTGCTGGATTTGCAAGCCCTGAGCCTAGTCGATCAAGAGTTGTAATTGTTGAATACGGCCTGATTTGCCGATCCAAAAGGGTCGATTGGCGGCGCCGTGTCCGAAACTACGGCATTCATAGAGTGGAATCTGTAAAGGATCTAGATGTTCTGCAAAGATCTGATCCAAGTTATGCGGCACGTTTTTTTGTGGACATTGATAAAAATCTCCCATGACCACGGCGCGAAGCTGTGTGGTATCGATACTCTGTAGCAACTGCGTCATCGAACGCTCTAAGCTGTAAAATGCTTCACCGATATCTTCGAGCATCAAGATGCTGGGCTGTGATAACTTGAGCGCCTCTGGTGTACCTTGCAGACTACACAACACGGTGAGATTGCCACCTAAAATTTTTGCCGCTGTAATTGACTCGATCTGACGTGCTTGCTCATTCATCGCTGACAGCGGATAGGGCGAATTGCTGGCATCCGTGGCACTCAGCAGTCGAACCACTTCGAGTGCATCTGAGGACAAGGGGCCGAGGCTGAGATTCTTGCTGGCGATCTCTTGAAAGACCGGCGCATGCAATGCTTGCCCGCCATGCTGTGCCACATAGTTCAGTAAGACCGTGCTGTCAGAGTAGCCAATAATTGGTTTATTCAGCATCCAAGCGCCCAAATGTGGCAACAACTGCGAAGCACCCGTGCCGCCACGACCACACCAGATGGCATCAATCTCAGGGTCTAAGCAGGCGTGTTTTAAATCCGCGATGCGCTGTTCAACCGAGCCGGCCAAGTAGCGATATTGCGCGGCAACATGTGCGGAAAGCGTGACCTGATGACCAAGTTGTTGTAGATAGTTTTGTGCCAATTCGATCTGATCCATATCAACACAGCTACTGGGTGAAACGATGTGAAAATGCATAAAAAGTCCGAATTAAGGGAGGAGTTTCTTTTTTGATAAGGTAATCATCATAATACCGATGATATTCAAGCAACAGCCCAGCCATTGTAACGCATTGAGTTGCTCACCCAAAAAAGCCACCGCCAACAAGATGGTCAAGATCGGACCGATCGAGGCGATCATGGCGGACTGTGATGCGCCCAAACGTTGTATGCCTTGCATCAGCAAGATCGTTGGCAATACTGTGACCAAGATCCCAAGCCCGATGCCATAGCCGATGACGCCGACAGGCAGTTGTCGCAATAGCCCCAGCGGTTGTGGTGTCACGATCGCATAATGCAGCAGAGTACCGAGACAGGCGATGCTCAAAGCCAGACCGGTAAAGTTCCACGAACCAAAGCGTTGGATCAAGCGCGGTGTGAGCAATAAATAACTGGCAAAGGCGATGGCACTGGCAAACACCAAACTGGCACCTAGCCAAAAATGATCTTGTTTTGGCGCAAGACTTTGTTCTTGCAACATAACCAATACCGTTCCACCATAACTGAGCCCAATTGCCAGTAGGGTTTTTAGGCTGAGCTTTTGCCGGTAAATCACACTTGAGGCCAATACCGTTAAGGTCGGATAGAGAAATAAAATAATCCGTTCCAGTGAGGCACTGATAAACATCAGGCCAACAAAGTCCAGCCAGCTGGCCAGATAATAGCCCATGAGCCCTGCGACCCATAACAACGCCCAATCCTTGGCCGCGATACCACGATTGTTGTGTCTAAACAGCCAACAGATCAGTAAGAAAAACGGTAGCGCACTGAGCATCCGTAGCGCCATCAGTGTGGTGGCATCGGCCAACGCAGACAGAGCATAGGCTTGTTTGATAAAGATGGCTTTACTGCTAAACAAAAAAGCGGCTGCGATCGCACAGAGCGAGCCGATTTGTTTTTGCGAAATATTGAGTTGCATGCGGTGGTTCAATCTGTTTCTGCGCCAGTTGCAGCCTAACATATCTGTGGCAATCTGGTTCTGCTTTAAAATGGTGCATTTTAAGATTAAAGATCAATAAATTAACTTCACCATCAAGCGTCAAAATGGCAAATGCGCTTTTTATACAAATATTATTTCAAAGCATATGATTTGGATAGCTAGTCTTTAAGTGATTGATCGCATTGAATTCGGTCACACTTGAGCTGGCTGTGATTGCTGTTTGATTGAGGGTTGAATTGAGCTGCTGCTGTGCTGCAATGAAAATATAAAGAATCATGCCGATGATTTGGGCAGAAAAGTCAATTACAGTATTTTGAGCTCAGCAAATCCAGTCCTCATCAGTGCTCAGTTGACTTAAGCCGCAGTGCTATGGCGTTACTTTTCTGTCAAATTAGCCAGTTGCTTTGTAGATTTACCTCACCTAAATATGCGGTTTTTTGCTGCAAAACAGCTGATCGGATCGGATAGGTCATCCTGCTGGCTTAACATGGTTAAACTCTAGTCAATTTGAGCCGAAAACACAAAAAACACAGCTTAAACAGCCGTTTTGATGAACGAATCGGTCAAAATGTGGGTATTTATTAAATAAATAGTGGGTAGTATTTTAAAATAGTTCAATTAGAATCCAAAAATTCAGAACAAAGTATAACCGGGGGAAGCATTGCATTTTGCAATGTTGACTTGAAGAAATATTAGCTTGAGGAACGCTCATGCAGATCGGAATCCCAACTGAAACGGTCGTCGGTGAAAATCGTGTCGCAGCGACGCCAGAGACAGTCAAAAAGTTGATCAATGCTGGTCATCGTGTGGTCATTGAACGTGGTGCGGGTGTCAAAGCCGCCTATATTGACAGCGCGTATGAACAGGTCGGCGCAACCATCACGGAAGATGCTTATACGAGCAGCGATATTATTTTGAAAGTCCGTTCACCGCAGGGTGAGGAAATTCAAAAACTTCCCGCCAACAGTACCGTGATTGCGATGTTTGATCCCTACCGCAATACAGAGCTTGAGCAGTTTGCTGCACAAAACGTTTCTGCATTTGCCTTGGAGCTCTTACCACGCACCTTGTCACGCGCACAGAACATGGACGTGTTGTCTTCCCAAGCCAACCTCGCAGGATATAAATCCGTGCTGTTGGCAGCGGCAGAGTATCAACGCATGTTCCCGATGTTGATGACCGCTGCAGGTACCGTCAAACCGGCACGTGTGGTGATCATGGGGGTCGGGGTGGCAGGTCTACAGGCCATCGCTACGGCCAAACGTTTAGGTGCCGTGGTTGAGGCGACGGACTTACGTCCAACCGCACGTGATCAGGTCGAGTCTCTCGGTGGAAAATGGTTAGACGTACCAATGTCTGACGAAGAAAAACAAAAAGCAGCAGATGCCGCCAAAAATGGCTATGGCTGGATGCCGGGTGAGCAATACATCAAGGATCAGGCCATCATCGTGGATAAAGCTGTGGCCAATGCTGACATCGTGATTACCACCGCATTGTTGCCAGGTCGTGATGCACCGCGCTTAATCAAAGCCGAAACCATTGCCAAAATGAAACCGGGTTCGATCGTCCTCGATATGGCGGTAGAAACGGGTGGCAACGTAGAAGGCTCCCGCTGTGGTGAAAACGTGGTCACGGACAATGGTGTCAAGATCTTGGGGATTCCCAATATTCCTGCGACTTTGTCGACCGAAGCATCGGCGCTCTATGCACGTAACGTATTTAATTTTGTCGAGACCTTGTTTGATCAAGCAAACGCTTTTGCCATCAATCAAGAGGATGAAATCCACAAAGCCCTATTGGTTACTCATGCCGGTCAAGTGCTGTTAAAGCGTGGTTAAGGAGACAGTTCATGGTTGAAACAATAACAATTTTCGTATTGGCCATTTTTGTGGGCTATTACGTGGTCTGGGGCGTGACGCCTGCCTTACATACGCCATTGATGGCGGTCACCAATGCATTGTCTTCGATCATTATCGTCGGTGCGATGTTGCAAACCGTGGGTATGCCCGTGGTTGGAATCGAGGCCAATGTTGCTTTTCAAAGCGTAAATATCATCAGTGTCCTTGGTGCCATTGCGGTGTTCTTGGCCAGTATCAATATTTTTGGTGGTTTCGCAGTGACAGCGCGCATGCTGGAAATGTTTAAGCCGAAGCAGAAAAAATAAAAGGGCATTGAGATGGAATTTATTCAAGAAAATGCAAATTGGTTGTACCTGGTTGGGGCGATCTTATTTATCTTAACCCTTCGTGGTTTGTCTGGTCCAAAGACGGCCATTCAAGGCAACCGTTATGGCATGATCGCTATGGCGATCGCCGTGGTCACCACCTTCTTTGTGGCGGATCATCCGGTATTTTGGATGATTGGTGGCGCGATGCTGCTTGGGGCAGTGGTCGGGATCGCTCGTGCACGCACAGTACCGATGACGCAAATGCCTGAAACGGTTGCGTTAATGCACTCATTGGTGGGTTTGGCTGCGGTATTGATTGCGATTGCTGCGATCTTGCACAACAACGAATTAATTCGCTTGTTTGGCCAGCATGAATCCGCGCTGAATGCAGCGGGTGTTGAACATAGCCACATGAACAAAATTCATTTATTTGAATTGTTTGTCGGTTGCTTTGTTGGTGCGATTACCTTTACTGCATCTGTATTTGCTTATGGGAAATTGGCTGCAAAGAAATGGGCCAAAACCATTTCTGGTGCTTGGGTGAAACCTTTACAAGCCTTGATTTTTATCGCTATGTTGGCGTGTGGGATCTACTTCTTTAGCACAGCCAGCATGCAAGCCTTCTGGGCGATGACGGTTTTGGCGCTGATCTTTGGTTGGGTTTGGATTGCACCCGTTGGTGGCGGCGATATGCCAGTGGTGGTGTCATTACTCAACTCATTCTCGGGCTGGGCCGCAGCAGGTATTGGTTTTACTTTAGAAAACAACATGCTGATCGTGGCAGGTTCTTTGGTTGGTTCTTCTGGTGCGATCTTGTCTTATATCATGTGTAAGGCGATGAACCGTTCGATCATCAACGTTTTGTTTGGTGGTGCCATGGGCGGTACAGCGGTTGCAGCGGCGAGTAACGGCGATCAAGTACAACGTAACCATCGCTCAGGTTCTGCGGACGATGCCGGCTTCTTGATGTCGAATGCCGATAGCGTGGTGATTGTACCGGGTTATGGTATGGCGCAAGGTCGTGCACAAAATGCGGTTAAAGAGTTGGCCAATTTACTTAAAGAACAGGGTGTTACCGTGCGTTTTGCGATCCATCCGGTTGCAGGTCGTATGCCAGGACATATGAACGTGTTGTTGGCTGAAGCTGATGTGCCGTATGAAGATATCTTGGAAATGGATGAGATCAACTCTGACTTTCCTGCCACAGATGTGGTGTTGGTGATCGGGGCCAATGACGTGGTCAACCCTGCAGCCAAAGATGATCCGAGCTCACCGATCTACGGCATGCCGATCCTAGAAGCACATAAAGCACGCACGATTATGGTGATCAAGCGCTCTATGGCGACCGGTTATGCAGGTCTAGATAATGACTTGTTCTATAACGACAAAACCATGATGGTTTTCGGTGATGCCAAGAAAGTGGTTGAAGACATGACCAAGGCAATTAATGGAGCAGGCCACTAAGTTGTGAGTCTCACCGCAACCCTGAGTGCTCACCACTTAAGCAGTATGACAGGATTGAATCTTCACTGTTCAATATAATGCATAGCCTATATATCGAACTGACTTTAAAACCACCTTCGGGTGGTTTTTTTGTTGAGGCCTAAAAGTTAAATGTTGAAGTTTTGATCGCTGTATTTTGTGTCGTAAGTCACTTGTTTTTTAATAAAATTATTTTGGTTCGCAGCTTTTAACGAATGGTTGATAAAGCCAAGCTGCTTAAAATATATTCAGTACCGCATAAAAGGTGTTGAAAAATAATCAGTACTTCCTTAGATTTGTTCAGTTATGCTAAGATTTGCAAGTTTTTCGTAAATGTAATTAAACAAAGTGTGTTGTTTTTATAAGTAAAGTGTAAAGACATAGATCGGAATATTTCAATACTGAAGGAACCGCTTGCTTATGAAAGTATTTCAATACTTTGCAGTGGTCATGCTTGCAACCCTATTGTCTTCAACAGCGGGCTATGCCAACTGGTCTGTGGATGATATCCAAGCTGTAAATGTTGCCCCAGACTATATGCTATTGCTGTTGGGTGGGCTCTTCGTGATGCTGATGCAAGTAGGCTTTGCCATCATCGAAGGGGGCTATGACCCGCAGGCCAAAACATTTTCCATGTGCTGTATCAACTTTTTAGCTGCATTGGCAGGCAATGTCCTGTACGTGCTGATGAGCTATGCCTTGATGTTATTTGGCTGGGGTGACCAAGTTCATATCGGTGTGCCTTTGCAAAGTTGGCATTGGAATTTACTGTTTTTCTATGTCTTGATGGCAACCACGATTACCATGGTGGTGAGTCGAATTATTCCAAAAACCATCAGTCTTGCTCAGTATTGGTGGATTGCACTGTTTATTTCATTTCTGATTTTTTCCATCATGAGCCGTTGGGTTTGGGGTGGATTTATCATGTCTCAAGGCTTTTTAAGACGGCTTGGCTTTTTTGATTTTGCCGGCGCCAGCGTGGTGCATTCGGCTGCAGCATGGATTGTCTTGGCCGGTTACTGCGCCATGGGCAAAGAGCAGCAAGAACAGTTGCGCCGCAAAGACATCTTGTTTAGTGACTATAAATTGTTGGCCATGGCCTTGGCTGGATTTATCTTGTGGTTGGCGTGGTCAGGTCTCAATGTCAGCTATATCATGGCGATGCGAGTCGATATCCAAGATGTGGTGTTGAATACTATCTCGACTTTGATTGCTGCTGTGATCGCGGTAAGTGTGATTTCACTGCTACGTAAGCATGGGCCAAGTCTTGAGTTGATCATCAAAGCTGCATTGGGTGGGTTAGTTGCGATTACCGCCAGTGGTGGTTTGGTTACTGTTTCTGGGGCTGTGTGGATCGGGGCGATTGCTGGATTGTTGGTCTATGTTTTACCTGCATTATTCAAGCGTTGGATCGGGGCGAAAAACATTGTCGATGTGTTGGTGATTCATGGCGTTTGTGGCGTGTGGGGAACCATTGCGCTGGCGCTTTATTATCATTCTGCACTGGCTTCGCATATGCCGAAAATCAGTTTGTATGCACAGATGCTGGGTGTGTTGGTGACCTTTGTGTGGAGCTTTGGCTTGGCATTGCTGTTGTTTAAATTTATCGCCAATTATTCTTTAAAGCAGGTATTGTTGAATCAAAATATGATCCCGCAAGATCAGCCTAAGTCAGATGCTAAGCCGCATCAAAACAACAAGTTAATACTGTAGTACGGAACTACAACGTAGAACTGTTTTGTTGCGAACGCGCCCGATATAAGCCTCTATATCTAAAAACCAAGCATAAAAAAAGCGACTCCAACAGTCGCTTTTGCTCTCTTAGCTTATGCCACCGATTCGGGGCTGACGCGCCATAGACTTTCTAAGTCATAAAACTTACGCGCTGTCGGTAACATGACGTGGACCACGACGTAGCCTAGATCGATAAGGATCCATTCTGCATCACGTTCACCTTCAATACCTAATGGGCGGAAACCAGCTTTACGTGCCTCATCAGCAACGTTGTTAGCCAATGCTTTAACATGACGGGTGGATGTTCCGCTCGCAATCACGATTGCGTCAGAAACATTACTGATGCGACTTACATCCATTTCAAGGATGTCTTTCGCTTTCACATCTTGAAGGGCTTCGTGCACCACTTTTAAACAAGCATGAACGTCTTGCTTTTCATTCAGCGTGGCGCGTTCTTGAGAAAGAGAAGCG
>JASLIY010000252.1 GCA_030152675.1 Acinetobacter sp. | reverse complement strand
TGGGCCAGAGATGCGGTTTTGATAACGTTTGATCGCCTCGCTAGAGCACTGACAGCGACTGTCTTGATTGAAAGCATAACCACAGGGGCAGGGATTCATCGCCGCGATGAGTTGAAAATTCGCTGGAAAGGTAATTTGTCGAGAAGCTCGAGAAATCACGATATTTTTAGATTCCAACGGTTGCCTCAGCACTTCGAGCACACGGCGATCGAACTCAGGCAGTTCATCTAAAAACAGCACACCTAAATGCGCCAAAGTGATTTCACCGGGTTTGGGCTGTGAGCCACCGCCGACCAATGCGACTGCAGACGCAGTGTGATGTGGCGCACGGAAGGGACGTTGACCAAAGGGATGTTGATGATTGCTAACGGAATAAATACTGGCGACTTCAAGGTTTTCTTGTGTGGTTAAGGGCGGCAGGATGCTTGGAAGTCGAGATGCCAATAAGGTTTTCCCTGTTCCGGGCGGACCACGAAATAAAATGGAGTGCCCACCCGCGGCAGCAATTTCGAGTGCACGACGTGGTCTTAACTGACCTTTGACGTCGGCAAGATCTAAGCTGTAGTGTAATTCAAGATCGAACGCACTGGCTTGGGTTGCTTCAATCGGGTGCAGTTTTAAGAAGTGCGCGCAGACGTCTTTTAAATGCTGCGCTGCATAAATCTCGATATTGGGAAGTTTTGCTGCTTCTGCTGCATTTTGATGCGAAAGCATCAGTTTGTGCGAGGCTTTTTGGCAGGCCATGGCAATACTCAAGGTGCCAGTGCCAGGACGTAAATGACCATCAAGTGCCAATTCACCTACAAATTCAAAGTCATCGGTGCTGTTTTCTGGCAGTTGTCCTGATGCAATCAAGATACCTAAGGCAATCGGCAGATCGAGACGTGAGCCATCTTTGGGCAAGTCTGCTGGCGCGAGATTGATGGTGAGGCGTTTGGTTGGAAATTGAAAGCCACTGTTGATAATCGCAGAGCGCACGCGGTCTTTACTTTCACGAACCGCCGCCTCTGCCAATCCAACGATGGTTAATGAGGGCAGTCCCTGACTGACATGCACTTCAACTTCAATCGAGGGGGCGTGTAGACCGAGCAGCCCTCGGGTGTAAATTTTGGCAAAAGACATTGTTGTTTTCCATTTTGCTTTATTTTTGTTCGTTTTTTGGTCTTTTGCTGCACCTGTTAGGTGCAGAATGAGAAATCAGTGTTGTGGATCATCGAGCGCAAGCGAAGATTGAATCTGTGTCAATTGCGCCTCTAACTGGCTGAGACGTCGGTTGGCTTGATCGAGTGCTGTCTGTTGGCGTTGGATTTCGTCCTGTGAAACCAAGTCCATTTTTGTCACGGCTTCATTCAGGAGTGCACGCAAGTTGTGCTCTAAATCTTTTTGAGGTTGTTGCACTTGCTCCAAAATCGCTTGTATTAAGGTGTCAATCATTTCAGCTCCATGTCAGTTGCACTTGAATTTGGCAGTTTAGCATCGCTTCTAGAGAGTCCCTAATATTAAGTGATATTAAACCAGTCAGATAGAAGCTTCCGATGATTACATTTAAAAAATCCATAACATCAATATGTTTTTTTCAATCCTAAAGCGCGAGTTACAGTATAAAATAGGTTATAAAGGCAACGCATGACAAAACTGAGTAGCACCCCCAACCGCTATGAAAGTTTTGGCATGAAAATTGAACATAGAACCTTACTGGTGAAAAAAGCCGAAGGAAAACAACATGAAACTTGTAACTGCAATTGTTAAACCATTTAAATTGGATGATGTGCGTGAAGCACTCTCCGAGATAGGTGTTCAAGGAATCACGGTCACTGAAGTGAAAGGCTTTGGTCGTCAAAAAGGACATACAGAACTGTATCGCGGTGCAGAGTATGTTGTTGATTTCTTGCCTAAAGTGAAAATCGAAATCGCCATCAGCGATGAGATGGTCGAAGCGGTCATCGAGTCAATCACTCGCGTTGCGAGCACTGGAAAAATTGGTGATGGCAAAATCTTTGTGACCAATTTAGAGCAAGTGATCCGTATCCGTACCGGTGAGACTGGCGCAGATGCTGTTTAAATTGGCATAAAATTTGCTCGTTGTGCTGATGAAGGCATAACTGGAAAATTTAGGTTGGGGAAATGCAAATGAAAAAAATGCTGCTTGCGTTCAGTTTGACTGGCGCATTATTAGGAGGTTCAACTGCCTGGGCCCAAGACGAGGCACTTGAACCGACTGCAACAACAAATGCAATAACAACGACAACTCATTCAAATTCAACAGCAACAGATGCTGTGGCATCAAACAGTCCTGCATCGACCAGCACGACCGTCTTATCCAATTCAACACCTACCAATCCAAGTGTGAGCACTGCCGATAGCATTCCTGCGCATCCGGTTGTAACGACTGCGCCAGTTGAGCCGACTTCAGCCGAAGCCACACCTGTCCTAGACACTGGCGATACCGCGTGGGTACTGATCTCAACTGCTTTGGTCTTGCTGATGACCATTCCCGGTTTGGCTCTGTTCTACGGGGGGATGGTGCGTAAAAAGAACGTGCTGAGTACCATGGCACATAGCTTTGTTGCCGCAGCCATCGTCAGTGTGGCGTGGGTGGTCATTGGTTATTCTCTTGCATTCGGTAGCGGCAATGCCTTTGTCGGTGGTTTGGATAAAATCATGCTGGCAGGGATCAGTACCGATATATTAAGTGGCAGTATTCCTGAAATTCTCTTTGTTATCTTTCAAATGACTTTTGCCATTATTACTGTGGCGATCATCAGCGGCTCTATTGCTGAACGTATGAAATTTAGTGCTTTTGTGGCCTTTATCAGCGTTTGGGTGGTGGTGATCTACGCACCGATTGCGCATTGGGTTTGGGGTGGTGGTTGGTTGATGGAAGATGGTGCCCTTGATTTTGCAGGCGGTACGGTCGTACACATCAACTCAGGTGTTGCAGGTTTGGTTGCAGCCTACATGTTAGGCAAGCGTATTGGGCTCGGCAAAGAGTCTATGGCACCGCATAACTTAACCCTGACTGTCATCGGTGCGAGTTTGGTTTGGGTCGGTTGGTTCGGCTTCAATGGTGGATCTGCATTGGGTGCCAACGGTTCTGCAGCTTATGCCTTGGTGACCACACAAGTTGCTGCCGCGACTGCTGCCTTGGCTTGGTTGATCGCAGAGAAAGTGGTGCGTGGTAAAGCCTCGGTTCTCGGTGGTGCTTCAGGTGCAATTGCTGGTTTGGTGGTGATTACGCCAGCAGCAGGTTTTGTCACTGTGGGCGGCGCATTAATCATGGGGATATTCGGCGGCATCGTGTGCTTCTGGGGTACGACATGGTTGAAGAAAATGCTCAAAGCCGATGATTCATTAGATGCTTTTGGTTTGCATGCTGTCGGTGGTATCGTCGGTGCGCTGCTCACTGCGGTATTTGCCAGTGAGTTCATCATGGGGGATGATGCACCGAGCAATGTATTACATCAACTTTGGGTGCAAACTGAAGGCGTATTGGCGACGATTGCTTACTCTGCCGTTGGCACATTTATCTTGTTGAAAATCATTGATGTTCTGATCGGTATCCGAGTTGAGTCTGAAGATGAGCGTATGGGTCTCGACTTAAGTCAGCATGGTGAACGCATCGAGTAAGACTACAACGTGAAAACAGGATGGGTCTGGTCTATAGGACATCCAACTTTAAGCGTTCAATAAAAAAGCGGATGAGCTTCTTACTCGGTCACAATCGCAAAGTATAACTTCAGCCCAATTCACTATATATAGTGTAAAACAGCCCAAAAGGGCTGTTTTTTTTCCATATCTAGCGTTAAACCTCAACATGATGATAATTTTTTGCTAAACTAGCATCCTTTCCATTTATTCAGTTTCACTGTATGCATTGTCCATTTTGTAACGTCGCTGATAGTAAAGTGATTGACTCACGTTTAGCCGCTGCGGGGAGTCAAATTCGTCGACGCCGTGAATGTCTAAGCTGCGGTGAGCGTTTTACCACCTTTGAAAGTTATGAAATGGTGATGCCGCGTGTGATTAAATCGAACGGTAAGAACGAACCCTTCGATGAAGAAAAATTACGTCGTTCTTTGATGCATGCATTACAAAAACGTCCGATCACCCAAGAACAAATCGAAAGTGCGCTTAGCGATATCCAACTCAAAATTCGCCGTTTAGGCGAGCGTGATGTCAAGTCAATCCGTATTGGCGAGATTGTCATGAAAGCTTTGTTTGCACTCGATCATGTCGCTTATGTGCGCTTTGCATCGGTCTATCAAGATTTTCAAGATGTGGATGCTTTTCGACGTCAGATCGAGCAGATGCTGCAACATGACTGAGATCAACACTATCCATTCTTCACGTTCAGGTGCGCACATGCTGAGCTCAGGATCCGATCAGCCTGTAACCGATCAGGCGACTATTGATCAATATTGGATGCAACATGCGATTGCCTTGGCGCATCGCGGTCAGTACTCGACCAAACCCAACCCACAAGTCGGCTGCGTGATCGTCAAAGACCAACAGTTACTGGCAGAGGGCTTTCACCCGCGAGCCGGGCAACCACATGCCGAAGTCTTTGCCTTGCGTCAAGCGGGTGAATCCGCGCAGGGTGCGACCGCCTATGTGACCTTAGAACCTTGTGCACACTATGGCCGTACGCCACCCTGTGCTTTGGGCTTGGTCGAGGCGGGGGTTCGCCGAGTGGTGGTGGCCTGTCATGATCCCAATCCTTTGGTGGCTGGTCAGGGCATTCAGATTTTACGTGATGCAGGGATCGAGGTTGAACAAGGGGTGTGTGAAACGCAAGCGGCACAGCTGAATCTTGGTTTTTTAAAAGCCATGGCCACTGGGATGCCGTATGTGCGCCTGAAAATTGCGTCGAGTTTAGATGGTCGCACGGCGATGGCCTCTGGTGAGTCAAAGTGGATTACTGGTCCAGCAGCCCGTTTAGATGTGCAGCACTGGCGCGCAATTTCAGCCGCAGTGATCACGGGCATTGATACGATTTTGGCGGATGACTGCCTGCTCAACGTCCGTCAGTTACCACCACAAGCGGCTGAGATCAATGCTTCGATGAACATTGATGCCGTGGTACAGCCGAAACGGGTGATTTTGGATCGTCAGGGCAGATTGCCGCTGGACGCTAAAATATTACAACAGCCTGACACGGTGATGGTCATGGGGCCTTATCGTCAGGACTTGGCTGATCTTGGCGTGGTACAGTTGCCGATCATGGACTTAGAGGCTTTGTTGCGTCATTTATGTAAAGCATTTCAACTGTATGATATTTTGGTCGAGGCCGGTGCAACGCTTTCTAGTACATTGTTGCAACAGCACTTGGTGGATCAAATGATCAGTTATGTTGCCCCCACTTTTTTAGGTCAATCCGCACGAGCAATGTTCAGCGCAGATTTGAATCACATGGCAGAACAATTTCGTTTTAAGTTACAAGATGTTGTCCAATTGGGTGATGACTTGCGTTTAAGACTAATTCCGATGCAAGAGTCAGTATGAGTTTAGAGTCAACGGTTTATCACAAGCGTCGTCATGCTGCACGGACGACAGATGAATATCTTTTCCATCAGTTGGTGCCTTATCTCGGCAATAAACGCCGATTGCTGCATTTGATTTTAGAAGCTTTGGAAATGACGGGTACCTTGGGTACAGGGGCCAATCGTGCGCCCATCTTTGCTGATTTTTTTGCAGGCAGTGGTGTGGTGTCGCGTTTGGCACGTCAGCATGGCTATCGTGTCATCGCCAATGACTGGGAGCCATATAGTCACGCGCTCAATCATGCAATCTTGGCCAGTCCGACTGCGCCAGCATTTAAAGAGCTCGGGGGCTATCAAAAAGCCATCGACTATCTCAATCGTTTGCCAGAAGTCAAAGGTTGGGTGACGCATAATCTCTGCCCACGCAATGATGAACTTTATGATCCAAGTCGTGACCGCTTATTCTTTAAACGTCGTAATGGCATGCGCATTGATGCGATTCGTCAGCAGATCGCAACTTGGCAAGCGCAAGGTGCGATTGATGATGTAGAGATGAGTGCATTGTTGGCACCGCTGTTGTATTCAGCCAGTTTTGTCAGCAATACCAGTGGTGTATTTAAAAGTTTCCATCAGGGCTGGGGCGGTAAGACCCAAACGGCCTTGGAACGTATCGAATCGCAACTGCAACTGACGCCGAGTTTGTTCTGCGCGGGTGAGTCGCAGAAAATACAGCAGCCGATGGCTGAAATGTGGTGTGTGGATGCGCAGCATTTGGCCAATCAAATGAGTGGTTTTGAGGTCGATGTGGCGTATTTAGATCCACCGTATAACCAGCATGCTTATAGCAGTAATTATCACGTTTTAAATTCGTTAACCCTTTGGGATCAAGTTGATTTGCCGACACCGGATACCAAAGGCTTTAAGAGTGGGATTGACCGTGCTTGGCGCAAAGAAAGACCGAGCCAATATAACTCTTCTAAATATGCCCAAGAAGCATATGAGACATTGCTCTCCACGATTAATGCACGTTATATTTTGACCAGCTATTCGACAGATGGAAATATCGAAGCCAAAGATTTGCTCAAAGCCAATTTGCAGCGCGGTAAAGTGACGTTGCTGACACAAGACGTGCCACGTTATCGGGTCAGTAAACAGCGTCAGTCTGAACGGGCACGCGTATTGGAGTTTATTGTGATTACCGATACCCATAGCAAATCAGGTCCGACATTGCGTCAACTACTTGGGCAACTGTATCATTCTGCCGAATTAGGTGGTGTCGATACTTCGGGGGTCAGTACTCAACTGGCATTGTGGTAAGCACCGTAGGATGAGTGACCGATGCCGTCGCTAAGATAGGACGGCAGCACTTAAACGCAGAGCAGACAAAGACCGACCTGAAGTGAGCCGGTCAGACGACAGTAACGAGATCCAGCATATGTTTACGGGCATCATTGAAAGTATAGGTAAAGTTGAGAGTTTACAGCGAATTGGTGGGGATGTACGCGTGCGTATCCAGACGCCACTGGATTTGTCTGATGTCCATCTGGGTGACTCAATCGCCACCAATGGGATCTGCTTAACTGTGGTGGAGTGGGGCACGCATTGGTATGCCGCTGATGTTTCATTGGAAAGTTTAAGTCGTACCACGATGGGGCAGTGGGCGGTGGGTCAGACGGTCAACGTTGAGAAGGCCATGCTGCCGACCACCCGTTTTGGTGGGCATATCGTCAGTGGGCATGTGGATACGGTCGGTAGCATTAGCCTCTTACGTAAAGATGCGCGTTCGATTTATTTTGAAGTGACCGCACCGAAAAATATTGCCAAGTATCTGGCAGAGAAAGGTTCAGTCACCATTGATGGCATTAGTTTAACCATTAACCATTTGCGTGGTCATGTCTTGAGCTTGAATGTGATTCCACACAGTGCCGAACGAACCAATGTCTCCACATGGAAAGTGGGCACCGCGGTCAATATCGAAGTGGATGTCTTGGCACGCTATATTGAACGCTTATTACTCGGTGATCGGGCCGCAGAACCTGAACCGCAGTCCAAGTTAAGTATGGAATTTTTGGCTGAAAATGGCTTCTTAAAGTAAAAAAACGTAGAATGTAAACAGCCTCATATACAATGAGGCTGTTTTTTATCATGCTCTGAGATCCGAAAACGATGAAAAAGTTTGAAATGAGGATGTGGCAATGATGGATTTTTTGCTGCATATGGAACAGATGTTACCTAATCTTCTCGAGAATTATGGGCTATGGATCTACGCCATTTTATTTTTGATTATTTTCGCTGAAACAGGCTCAGTGTTTATGTTTTTCTTGCCTGGCGATAGTCTACTGCTTGCGATCGGAGCACTGTGCTCGACCGCAGATAATGTGCATTTGCACTATATGGGAATTGTGCTGATTGTCGCGTGCATCTTGGGTTATTCAGTAAATTATTATACTGGACGTATTTTGGGAATTAAGTTTTTCAATCAACATACTCGCTGGTTTAAGCCGGAATATATTGCCAAAACCAACTATTATTTTGAAAAACACGGCGGAAAAACCATTTTAGTCGCACGCTTTATTCCCTTTGTACGTTCATTTGCACCTTTTGCTGCGGGCTCAGGGCGGATGAATTACGGTAGCTTCATGTTTTATAACGTGATTGGTGGCTGGATTTGGATTAGCTTATTGCTATGTATTGGTTTTGGTCTTGGCAATTTAGCTTCTGTGGTGATCAATGCAATTTAATGCGCTGCCCTGATTTTTGTTTTAATGCATGCCTTTAACGTTTCATATTTTTAGATCGTGTTTTTAGAGCCCAAATGACTTGGGCTCTTTGCATTTTTGCACTTAAAACTTGGTGCTCAGGACTCAGGACTGAGATAAAGAGAACTGCAAGCGTTTAGAGCTTAGTGATGGTGAATGATGTTCGCTCAAACCAATTGCAAAGTTCGTGCGGGAGATCGATTGAAAAAAGTCCTTTTTCGGATTCACGACTGAGAAATACAGAAATACATTGAAAATCAGCCCGACTTAAAAATAAATCATAAGCTGAAATCGTCCATCTCTCACCAGACTTGAGTGCCAAGATTTGGTTTGAGATTTGATCCAATACATTCATTTTTTTCATCCTAAAGATTAAAGGCTTAAGGGCGTTATAGCCAAGATTTTCATCTCGCTATAAACGCTGTCGGCTATGATGTGACATGATTATGTCAGTGATGTGACAGGCCGAATTTGCTTCATGCTTAGGTTGACAGTCTCTTTATAAATCGTGATTTTGTTTAAGAATATATTCAATTTCTTCTTGGGCAGCGTGCTGTAATCTTTCTTTAAACTGTTGAACAGACTGGTCGATCATGCTCTCGGCTTCGAGTTCGAGGCGTAGTCGAATACTGTCGAGATCCGCAGTCAGGTCGAGATGCGCTGCGGCATTCAAACGGTTGTTCTCGGCTGGGGAAGGATTGGCCTCATAACGGGCGCTGTATTCTCGCGTATCTTGTTCAATACTTTGGCGTAAAACACTTAGCGATTGCGTTTGGGCTTGGAACTGTTGTGCTTCATCTTGGAGTAACTGCTCCGCATAGGCCTGTTGTTGAGCCCGCTTTTCAGACAAGGATTTTTCTAGTGCCAATTGCTTGCGCAGTCGAGCGGCTTCAATCAGTTCGGCCTTGAGCTGTGCATAGGCTTGTTCTACATTGAGTTGTGCGATTTGCATGGCGCGTTGGTCGTGATCCAACCACTGATTGACATTAGATTCGGGCGTGAGCAGATCGCAGATCCGCATCAGCTCGTCACGAAAAGATTGACGTACTGCTTCGGGAGCATCCAGCCAACGTTTTTTAAAATTTTGACCGACATTTAATGCCACGATGCATCTCCCATGAAAGATCAGTTGATGGTGAAACTGGAGTAAATAGCCAAACTCAAGCACGGATCAGTGCCTGAGTCTAAAGCTGAGATTTAAAACTAAAAGCTCAAGCTGAAACTGACGAGAGTTAAAGCTTAAAGGTCTGAGGCTGTCGTCCTTGGCGGCGATAAGTTTTAAACTTTTCTCGCCCAACGACTTTGGCAGCTTCGTGGTTTTCAATAATTTCAATAATGTGACTAAATTGGCTCATTTGTTCAAGTGATTGATTGTTAAAATTAAACACAATCCACTCTCCATGCTCAGGCAAGTGCGCAGAAATACAAATCGGCGCCTCAGTATGATCAATGCCATGCGCGAGAAAGCTACTTGGGTCAAACTGCCACAGTTGCTGATCAAGTTGCTGTTGCAAGGCTGGATCAGGACAATGCAGCCAAATCTTGGCCGGTTGGCGTAGGATTTTACGACATAAACGGCAAGTACTTTCGACTTGCCGTTCTGCGCTTTTCTCAAACAGATAAAAGCTGATTTTTGTCATGTGTTTTAGTCATGCGCCTGCGCACGATTGGCAATAAACTGCACCAGTAACGGTACTGGACGTCCAGTTGAACCTTTGGCTGCGCCCGATAACCAGGCTGTGCCTGCGATATCGAGATGTGCCCAACGATAGTCACGGGTAAAACGCTCAAGGAAACATGCGGCTGTGGTTGCACCAGCTTGTGGGCCACCGTTGCCGATGTTGCCGATATCCGCAAAATTCGAGTTGAGCAGTTCTTGATAATCTTCAATCACCGGTAAACGCCAGACGCGGTCAAAGCTTTGCTCGCCGGCTTGAGTGATCTCAGCAGCCAAGGCATCATCAGGTGAGAACAATCCACTGAGGACTTTACCAATCGCCACCACACAAGCACCGGTAAGGGTTGCAATATCGATCACGAGGGCAGGGTTATAGCGTTTGACATAGGTCAACGCATCACACAGCACCAAACGACCTTCAGCATCGGTATTTAGAATTTCAACAGTTTGTCCGCTCATTGTGGTCACGATATCGCCCGGGCGGGTCGCGTGGCCAGATGGCATATTTTCAGCAGCAGCGATGGTACCGACCACATGGATTGGCAGTTTGGCTTCGCATAGGGCACGTAGAGTACCCAATACAGAGGCTGCACCACACATGTCGAACTTCATCTCATCCATGCCTGCGCCAGGTTTCAATGAAATACCACCGGTATCAAAGGTAATGCCTTTACCCACCAAGACGATAGGTGCTTGATCGAGATCTGCACGATATTCGATATTAATCACACGACCCGGACGATCCGAACCTTTGCTCACGGCCAAGAACGCATGCATGCCGAGTTCAGCAAGTTCGGCTTCTTCGAGAACGGTTACTTTTAAAAGATCTGGATACTGTGCTGCTAAATCAATTGCTTGCTGTGCGAGGTATTCAGGGAAACAAATATTCGCTGGGCAATTACCCAAATCGCGTGCTAAATTTTGCCCTTGGCTCATAGCTTCGATCAGTGTGATCTCGGCGCTGCTGAGTTGTGCCGTGCTTGAAATTAAGTTGATTTGTTCTAAGACAAATTCATTCTTTTTAGATTTGTAGGCATCGTAAGCATACGCAGCTTGGGTCAAGCTGAGTGCGAATAGGTAGTGTAATTCTTGCGGTAAAACCGAGAGATCAACACTGATCTGTTTGAATTTTTTTTGTGAATTTTTAATCACAGTCTCTGCAATTTTTGCTAACTTAGCAGCCTTGAGTTGAGCGGCATTTTCAACCCCAACAAAAGCACTGTTTGGCTGTGTTGCAATTTTACCGAACAGTGGAAGATGTTCAGCCAAAGCCGCTTTAAATTGTGAAAGCTGTAAGGTTTGCTCTATATCATTGATTTGATAAGTAGATTTTGCTGTTGGGATATGATCTTGATCAACTAAAATTAACAGATATTCACTCGCGCTATTTTCAGGGAGTGACACATTCATGGTGAGTTTCATAAGCTGTATTGGTACCTGCTTTAACGTTGTGAATCATTAAACCATTGAAACACTACCAATGATAGAATTTCAATGTGGTTTTATATTTTAACAATCGGGTAAACTA
>JASLIY010000231.1 GCA_030152675.1 Acinetobacter sp. | reverse complement strand
TAAGGATGTCAGCGTGTCGATCGATTATCTACGTGGTTCAGCATTGATCCAGTCCATTCAATCTCAGGCCTATAGTCGTGACTTGATTGGTTATCGCGGTGTGACGCCACGTTATCCATGGCCCAATCAAGCGCGGATTGCAGTGCAATTTGTGCTTAATTATGAAGAGGGCGCCGAAAATCATGTTGAGCATGGCGATGCCGGTTCAGAGCAGTTTTTATCCGACATTAGTGGTGCGGTCAGTTATCCAGACAAGCATTTATCCATGGACTCGCTATATGAGTATGGCGCACGTTCAGGCTTCTGGCGGATTCATCAAGAGTTTCAGCGTCGACAATTGCCACTGACGATTTTTGGCGTGGCGATGGCTTTGGTGCGTAACCCGTATGTGGTCGAGGCGATTCTGGACGCGGACTATGACGTGGTGTCGCATGGACAGCGTTGGTTGAATTATCAAAGCATTGATCCTGTGGTCGAAGCCCAGCATATGGATCAAGCGCTCAGTGTGATTCAACAGTTGTTTGGCAGCTCAGCACAGGGTTGGTATACCGGTCGTGATAGTCCTCAGACCCGAACTCTATTGGCGGAGTTTCCGCAGATTCAATATGACTCGGATTATTACGGTGATGACCTGCCATTTTGGAGCAGTTTGCGCAATGCCGCGGGTGAGACACGCCCACATTTGATTATTCCCTATAGCTTAGAAAGCAATGACATGAAATTTTGCAGTCCGAATGGTTTTAGTATCGGCGAAGACTTTTATCAATATCTCAAGGACGCTTTTGATGTGCTGTATGCCGAGGGTGAAACTGCACCGAAAATGTTATCCATCGGCATGCATTGTCGCATCTTGGGGCGTCCGGGGCGGTTTCGAGCGATTCAACGTTTTCTAGACTATATCCAAGCGCATGAAAAGGTCTGGATTTGTCGCCGTGGTGATATCGCAGCGCACTGGTATCAACACTTTGCTGTGACCGAGGAGCATGTCTAATCTGATCGGGCAGCGCTACTCTGTGTGGCATCAAACACCCGAAGGCTGGCCTAGATTTTTGTGAGCAAGTTGGCATTGATATTGCTCACTCTTCATCAGTTCTATCGTTCTCAGTCGCTTTATAGAGGATAAATCACAACGATGAAGTTGATGTCACTTGAGCAGTTTAACCACGCACATGCCACTGAGCTTGCAACAGTATTAAACCACTGTGTGCCGATTCAAGCTTGGGCAGACGCGTTGATCTTACAACGGCCTTTTTGCAGCACGGCACAGCTTGTGGAATATGCCGCACAACAAGCAGACACTTGGACCTGGTCGGACATCGAAGCGGCATTGGCTCATCACCCTAGGATCGGCGAGCGACAGGCTCAGCAGAGTTTGAGTGAGACAGAGCAACGTTATTCGGCCCAAGAACAAGCATTGATTTATGCTGATCAAACCCAACCGAATGCCGAAAACCAACAATCAAATCAAACGGATACAAGTAAAAATAGCATGCCGCTGGCGCTATTACAGGGCAATCAGGCCTATGAGGATCGATTTGGATTTATCTTTTTGATTAAAGCCGCGGGCTTAAGCCAAGCGCAGATTTTGGCTGCCTTGGCCTCACGTTTGCACAATGATCTAGACACTGAAAAACACATCGTACAACAACAATTAAAAGCGATTGCCTTATTACGCTTAACGCAGGAGCTTCAAGCATGATCAGCACACATATTTTAGATACTCAACGCGGTCAGCCGGCTGCGGATGTCGGGGTTGAACTCTATACCCGCGATGGGCGATTGCTGGCTCAAGCCCGAAGTGATGCCGATGGGCGGGTGAGTGATTTTGGCTGTAAAGCGCAGATTCACTCAGGTCGTTATCGTCTGGTATTTATGAGTCATGACTATTTTCAAGCTCTGGGTATTGATAGTTTTTTCCCGCAAGTGGTGATTGATTTTATCGTCGATGCTGAGCAGAGACATTGTCATGTGCCACTTTTGCTGAGCCCATTTGCTTACTCAACTTATCGGGGCAGTTAATCACGAGCTGCGTTGGCGCTCAGGTGCTTCAAGGTAGGAGAATAATATGCACACAAAACAATCGAAGACCTCTCCCGAGCATGAATTTCTTGGTGTCGGTCAGAGTGCGGCCTATGGTCTGCAACATGTCTTGACCATGTATGGCGGAATTGTGGCGCCGCCGCTGATCGTTGGCAGTGCCGCTGGACTCTCGACCACTGATTTGGGCCTGTTGATTGCCGCGGCTTTATTTGTCGGTGGACTGGCCACGCTGCTACAAAGTCTCGGCATAAAATACGTTGGGGCAAAACTGCCGATCGTACAAGGCGTATCATTCGCTGGTGTGGCGACGATGGTGGCGATTATCAGCTCAGGCGGTGGACTTCCCGCCGTGTTTGGTGCGGTGATGGTGGCTTCGCTATTGGGCTTATTGTTGGCGCCGTATTTTGCCAAAGTGTTACGCTTTTTCCCTGCGGTGGTGACCGGTTCAGTGATTTGTATTATCGGCTTATCCTTATTGCCGGTCGCCGTGCGTTGGATGATGGGCGGCAATCCTCAAGCAGCAGATTGGGGCAGTGTAGAAAATATTAGTTTGGCCATGTTGAGCTTGGCGATTGTGATTATTTTAAATCTGAGTCGTTCTGCTGCGCTGCGTCGCTTGTCGATTTTATTGGCCATCGTGCTGGCAACGTTACTGGCATATTTTGCCGGTATGACCGACTTCTCAGCTGTGAGCCAAGGCGCATGGCTGCAAGTACCGTCCTTATTTGGCTTTGGGGCACCCGTATTTGAATGGAGTGCCATTTTGGCGATGCTGATCGTGACCTTGGTGATCATGACTGAAACCACTGCCGATATCATTGCTGTCGGGGATATTGTCGGGACAGCGGTGGATTCACAACGTGTTGCCAATGGGGTACGTGCAGATATGCTATCCAGTGCTGTCGCACCGATCTTTGGTTCATTTATGCAGAGTGCATTCGCTCAAAATGTCGGTTTAGTGGCGATGACTGGCGTGAAAAGTCGTTTTGTGGTTGCAGCAGGCGGGATTATCTTGATCTTACTGGGACTCTTGCCAGTGATGGGGCGCTTCATTGCTGCGATTCCACTGCCCGTACTGGGTGGCGCGGGTTTGGTGTTGTTTGGTTCAGTCGCGGCCAGTGGGATTCGTACCTTATCCAAGGTGGATTTCAATCAGCAAAAGAATCTGGTGATTGTGGCGACCTCGATCGGCGTGGGCATGATCCCGATGATTGATCATGGCTTCTATGCCAATTTCCCGACTTGGGTGCAAACCTTGTTCCATTCAGGGATTAGCGCGACTTGTATCATGGCAATCGTACTGAATATCTTGTTCAATCATCTGACCATACGACGTCCGAAAGCGCAGTTTAAAACCAAGCCTGTGATTGATCCTCAGCATTAGTTTCTCAACCCAGCCCAGTAGCTCAAGCCCTCTTTGGATCGAGGGCTTTTTTGTTTTTGAGATCTATTGATTGGTGGATATGGAGGAAGAAATGTCTGTTTTTGAGATCTATTGATTGGTGGATATGGAGGAAGAAATGTTTGTTTTTGAGATCCATTGATTGGATATGAAGGAATAAATGCTGGCTAAAATATACCGGTTGAATTAAATATCTCTATGTTTTATGAAGGTGTTTTTATAAACTATTTGCGTATCTTCTA
>JASLIY010000224.1 GCA_030152675.1 Acinetobacter sp. | reverse complement strand
AGACGCAGGTCAGGTCAACACCACCATCAGCTTACGCTAAGGGAGTAGCAGATGAAGATTGCGTTTATAGGATTAGGCAATATGGGCGGTGCCATGGCGCACAACTTGCTCAAAGCCGGACAACAGGTGGCAGGCTATGACCTCAGTGCCAAAGCCTTACAACACTTTGCCGATGCAGGCGGGGTGGTGTGTGACAGTCCACTGGCTGCGGCAACCGGCGCAGATGTGGTGATCAGCATGTTGCCTGCTGCACAGCATGTGCGCACGGTGTATTTGGGGGAGCAAGGAGTACTCTCGGTACTTAAGCCGGGTGCGCTGTGTATTGATAGCAGTACCATTGACCCGAAAAGTATCCAAGATATCGCTGCCGCGGCGGCAGCACGACAGATTCAGGTCTGTGATGCGCCCGTCTCTGGCGGCACCATTGGCGCCCAAGCCGGCACGCTGACCTTTATGGTCGGTGCTGAGCCTGAGACCTTTGCCAGCCTAGAACCGATCTTAAATATGATGGGTAAAAATGTGGTGCACTGCGGCGCAGTCGGCACTGGGCAAATCGCCAAAATCTGCAACAACTTGATCTTGGGGATTTCCATGGTCGCGGTCGCAGAGGGGATGGCACTGGGTGCCAAACTTGGCATTGATCCAGAAGCCTTGGCGGGTGTGATCAATAGCTCAAGCGGTCGTTGCTGGAGTTCGGATGTGTGTAACCCATGGCCGGGGATTAGCCCGAATGCGCCAGCAGCACGCGACTATCAAGATGGCTTTGCCACGCAGTTGATGCTCAAAGATTTGGGGCTTGCCGTTGAGGCCGCAGGTCAGGCCAAACAACCGATCTTACTGGGCGGTTTTGTGCAACAGATGTATCAACAGTCTTGCTTGCAGGGCAATGCTGGTTTGGATTTCTCCAGTATTGTTCAACAGTATTTGCCGAAAAGCAACGAATAGGAACGTGTCATTGAAAACAGTGGGTTCAATACAGTGAACTCAAATCTAACACTTGGATCTGTTTAGACTTGCACAGCTGTGTTCAAGACAACAATTGAATCACAGCGTGTGCTAAGCAGGGCATGGAATGCCCATAGACCCTCATCCCGTCGGACATAACAACAAATCTAGACTGAGGTTTAACCCTATGAATTATCAAAATGCGGCACAGACATTTGACTTAGAAAACGCTGCGCGCAGTTTAATTTCAGGCCAATTCGATGCCTTAAACGCCTGTTATGAATGTTGTGATCGTCATGCTGAAGCTGACCCACAAAAAGTCGCGCTGTATTGGCAGGGCAAAGACGGTCGTCAACTTGAATTTACCTTTGCTGAATTAAAACGTCGCGCCAGTCAATTCGGTAACTTTTTAAAATCCCAAGGCGTGGAAAAAGGCGATCGGGTTTCTGGTTTACTGCCGCGTAATGCAGAATTGATCATTATGATTTTGGGCGCGTGGCGCATCGGTGCAGTCTATCAACCGCTGTTCACCGCCTTTGGTCCCAAAGCCATTGAGCATCGAGTAAAACTGGCACAAAGCAAACTCGTGGTCACGGATGTTGGCAACCGCAGCAAATTGCGTGATGTGGATGCATGCCCGACCATCGTGACCGTGGCCGATGCCGACGGCAATGGATTGGAAGCAGGCGATCTGAATTTTTGGGCAGAACTGGATGCGCAGTCTGAGGACTGTGACTTGGTCATGAAAACCATCCAAGATCCGTTCTTGCTGATGTTTACTTCAGGCACCACTGGACCGGCGAAACCGCTGCAAGTGCCTTTAAAAGCCTTGATCGCATTTGGTCGTTATATGCAAGACGCCGTGGGCTTGCGTGAAGAAGATTCATTTTGGAATATCGCTGATCCGGGTTGGGCTTATGGGCTTTACTTCGGCATCACTGGGCCATTATTGCTCGGTCACGCGACATTGTTTTATGAGGGCGGATTTAGCATCGAAAGCCTGTGCCGGATCGTACAGCAATATGGCATCACCAACTTGGCCGGTGCACCGACAGCGTATCGCATGATGATGGCAGCGCCGCCAGAAGAAATGGCCAAATTGCGCGGTCAATTCCGTGTGGTGAGTAGTGCCGGTGAGCCGCTGAATCCAGAAGTGATTCGTTGGTTTAATCAAGTTCTCGATGCACCGATTTACGACCATTATGGTCAGACCGAAGTCGGCATGGTGGTGTGTAATCATCATGGGCTTGAACATGACGTGCAACCGGGTGCTGCCGGTTTCCCAAGTCCGGGCTATCGCATTGTGGTGGTGGACGAGCAGGGGCAGGTTCAGCCTGCAGATACCCCAGGCATCTTGGCGATCGTGATCAGTCAGTCACCGATGCTGTGGTTTGGTGGCTACCAAGAAAGCCGTAAGTCACCGTTCTTGGGCGATTATTATTTGACAGGTGATACTGCTGAAATCCATCCCGATGGCAGCATGAGCTTTGTGGGTCGTAGTGACGACGTCATTACAACGTCAGGCTATCGTATTGGTCCATTTGATGTAGAAAGTGCTTTGCTTGAACACGATGCGGTGGTGGAAGCTGCCGTGGTTGGGGTGCCTGATCCAGAGCGTACCGAAGTGGTCAAAGCCTTTGTGGTCTTGGCTGAGGACATCACCGCCACGCCTGATTTGGCTGAACAATTGGGACAGTTTGTCAAGAAACGTCTTTCAGCTCACGCTTATCCACGCTTGGTTGAGTTTGTGACTGAACTGCCGAAAACGCCAAGTGGCAAGATTCAGCGCTTTTTACTCCGTAATCAAGAGATTGAGAAACAAAAGCAAGCGGGCGAATGCCCAACGGCGTGAACAGATGACCACATGCAGTCACACGCGTATCAGTCATTGGTCGCATTGAAGCGGCCAAGCCGATCGCATATAAATGCATAAAGATTAAAACTTAGATTCAAATAGATTCAGTTAGATTCAGGGAATACGCGATGCAATTTACGGAAGAACAAAGCCTTATTCGTGACATGGCC
>JASLIY010000219.1 GCA_030152675.1 Acinetobacter sp. | reverse complement strand
GCCGTTCTGTTCCCGCCTTACTCACCGGCCGAGTCGAAGATACCGATCAATTGTTCCCATCTTTTTTAAATGCATTTAATTCAGCAGGCTTTCAAACCTATTGGCTCAGTGCACAAGCCAAATTTGGTGAATATGATTCTTTAGTTTCAGCCTATGCACATGCAGCAAAAACGCGCAAATTCTTAAACCAGCATTCTTATTCTGCTTCATTGCATGACTTTTATGATGGTGAGTTAATGCCAGACTTTAAAGCAGCATTAACACAAAATCCCGAGCAAGATAAACTCATCGTCTTGCACTTTTATGGTTCTCACGCAGACTTTAAAAAACGCTATCCGGCTGAGTTTGGCGTCTTTAGTGATCCCTACGATAACTCGATTCGTTATACCGACAACTTACTCAACCAAGTCATTGAAGCACTCAAACAACAAGGTGGGCTGAGCAGTATGCTCTATGTTTCAGATCACGGCCTCAATCTCGGTCAATGTCTAGACAATGACAGCACACATATGGACATGAAAAGTAACTATGAAGTGCCTTTTGTCATGTGGGCATCCGCGGATTGGAAAAAAAGTTATCCTGAACAGTCTAAGCAACTTCAGCACTCACAACAGCATGCACTGTCTGCACAAAACATCATGCCGACCTTACTCGACTTAGGTCATATCAATTGCCCAACCATCTCATCTCAGGCTTCAATTCTTGAGAATAATCTCGTCCAAGCGCCACGCAAGGTACTCACCCTCGCTTCAATCGTGGACTACGATCAGAGCCAAGATGATGATCAATGTCATTTGATACAAACGCCATCATCATCGTCTTAAAGCTCATATTCTGCTGCTCTCAATCATCAGCTTTGCAATCCGATCAGCCTCTTGGAGGTTGATCGGTGCAGCCAACGCCTTCACACTCATTGCAGTCCTCAGCATCTGCGCTTGTCGTAATTGATCTACTGAAGCCGTGATACGATCTTGTTTAATACGATCAATTTCAATCACCCCGACACGGCAACCTGCCGTTAATGCTTCATAGATCATCGAGACACTATCTTCAGTCACCCACACTGCTTCTGCCAATTGCATTTGCTCAAAGATCCACCCTTGAGGCGTGTCCTCTACAGGAAATATCTGTAACTGGTATGCAAAATTTTGCTGCTTTAATTGAGCTAAAAATTCATTCGGTGTACGGCGTGATGTGGTGAGTACGATCTTTGCATCAGGATTCTGCAATACGATTTGTTCGATAGCCGCATAAACTTTAGCCGCATGCCAAGCATGACGTTTAGAAGAGCCACCCAGTGCTATCAAGATCCGATTGGGTTGATGCCGATGTTGATTGACGATGGGATTCAAAGCCCCTTGGGTGATCAAGATCCGATCATTCGCTTCAACACTATCATGTGCTGGAATCACAGCATAATCAAAGCATGTATACGGATAATTGGGCTTCATCAGTACAACCGTCTTGGCATTGCGATATAGGCGTGCCAAGAGTAATGCACGAAGTTGAGTATGGCTGCCAACACTGATAATCCAATCTGGTGCTTGTTTCAAGCAAGATGATTTACGCGTCATAAGGGCTGCCAGCAAGCTCAATAGTGGAAGATCTGCAATAGAGACCTCTTCAAAACTCACCTGCTGAGCACTTTGCCGTTCTATGGCGTGATACAGTCCAAGCGCCTGCGAACGATGTCCCGCTTTTGCATCACTGACATAGACGATATGCATCCCAACTTCCCTTCATGATTGATTTGTCTAGATTTTTTACCCATAAAAAAGGCGAAACATCTGTTTCGCCTTCAATCTTAACGGATCGGCTTATTTTACGTAAGTCAACCAGTGTGCATATTTAGGATCTTTGCCCTGAACTGCATCAAAGAATGTTTTTTGGATTTTCTCTGTGATTGGACCACGTGTACCTGTTCCGATTTCACGATCATCGTATTCACGAATTGGCGTCACTTCCGCAGCTGTACCAGTAAAGAAAGCTTCATCCGCAATATAAAATTCATCACGGGTGATACGGCGCTCAACCACGTCGTAACCCAAATCTTTGGCAATGGTGATCACAGTTTGACGAGTCAAACCATCCAATGCACCACCTGCAAGATCAGGGGTATGCAATACACCATCTTTGATTAAGAAGACGTTTTCACCTGAACCTTGGCAAACGAAACCTTGTGGATCCATCAGCATGGCTTCATCGTAACCGGCATGTGCCACTTCTTGGTGTGCCAAAATCGAAACGGTATAGTTACCTGATGCTTTGGCTTTACACATGGTGACGTTTGGATGATGGTGAGTAAAAGATGAGGTTTTCACACGAATCCCTTTCGTCATCGCCTCATCACCCAAATAAGCGCCCCAACTCCATGCAGCCACAACCGCATGAATGGTGTTGTCTGTTGCCGCGATGCCCAATTTTTCAGAACCGATGAAAATAATTGGACGCAAATAGCATGATGCGAGTTTATTTTCACGAACCACATCAATTTGCGCTTGTTCAAGTGCAGCTTGATCAAATGGTACTTTCATCTGATAGATTTTTGCTGAATTGAGCAAACGTTTAGTGTGGTCTTGCAAACGAAAAATGGCAGGTCCATTTGGCGTTTCATAGGCACGGACGCCCTCGAACACACCCATACTGTAATGCAGTGTGTGCGTTAAAACGTGAATTTTCGCTTCACGCCAATCAACCATTTTTCCATCTTGCCAAATAAAACCATCACGATCAGCCAAATTCATGGCGCATTCTCCAAATTCCACATAATTATTCACAACCCACAGCAATATTCGCTGTAGGGTCAATTAATCTTTGCCATAACGTGCAAACGATCACGCGGGTATCGTGCCAGTCCGCAGCATTCACTTGCATGGATTGATTCGCAAGCGCTAAACGGTGGCTCTCGGCTCGTTCACTGAGATAAGCTTGAATCAAAGCTGATGCATCGTCACTGGATAAGCAACCGGCTTTTGCAGCATCTTCAAGTATTCGTACATTGTCGGAATAATGGGCGAGATCTTGATTCGTCCCACTCCAGGCTAACACCATATACTGTGCCATAAATTCAATGTCAACGATACCACCCGCATCCTGTTTTAAATGAAAAATCCCATGTTTTTTTTGCTCTTGCGAGGAACCAAGGTGATCTTTCATTTTTTGGCGCATGTTCAAAACTTCCTCACGCACATTTTTTTCATCACGCGGCTTGATCAAGATATTGGCACGTAATTGCTCAAATTTCTCTCTTAAATCAAGATCCCCAGCGATACTACGCGCACGAACCAATGCTTGATGTTCCCAAACCCACGCACTCTTCAACTGATACTGCTCAAATGCTTTTAGACTTGTGACCAACAATCCTGCTTCACCTGAAGGGCGCAGACGCGTATCGACTTCGTAGACACGGCCATCGAGGGTTTGTGTGGTCATAAAAGAGACAAATTTCTGCGCCACGCGCATAGCAAACTCAAAGCCACTGATCGGCTTCAAGCCATCGGTATCCGATTGCTCATCCATATAGTGAATAAAGACCAAATCAAGATCCGAACCATACCCCAGTTCGATCCCGCCGACTTTGCCATAACCAATCACTGAAAATGCCATGCGTTGCAATGAACAGCGCTGTCCATCGGCATCAATGGGATAACCATGACGTTTGGCCACGGTTTGATAAGCCAGATTTAAAGTCGCAATGACCGAAACTTCCGCAATATCTGTCAATGCATCGGAGACTTTCATCAACGAGCTTTCTGCCAAGACATCGCTTGCAGCCACAGTCAACACATTGGATTTTTTAAATAAACGTAATACGCGCATCAAGTCTTCGACTTGATCGATTTCAATGCGCAGCAATTGTTGACGTAGTGAATCTTCGAGATCTTGGCGTTTCGGCAATTCAAAGTCCATCGATAAAAACTCATCCAACAGCACTGGATAATGTGTCAATTCCTCACAAATCCATGGACTAACCGTGGCCATTTTCACCAAGCGCTGCAAGGCTCCTTTGCTCTCGATCAGCATCACCAAATATACGGTGCGCCGCATCACCGACTCGAGCAACGGCATCAAACGCATTAATGCGATTTGTGGTTGTTTGGACTCTAGGATCGCTTCAATCAAATGTGGCCAAAACACTTTTAAGCGTTGCATCGCCTTGGAAGGCAATTTTTTAATCGCACTGCCATACCAAAACTCATGCACTAAATTTTTAGCACCGTCATCCAAGATTTGATCCAGTTGTTTTTCCAACTGGCTAAAGTTTTCTGTCGGCGAATCATGGGCTTTTTCTTTAATCAGATGTTCAAATTGATAATTCACCTTGGCTCGCTTCTGATTGAGCAACTCGATAAAAGTGTCCCAATCAGCAAACCCTAAGGTCGCAACGATCCGCTCCCGCAACTCAGGTTCAGTAGGCAGAGATTGGGTTTGCTGATCATTCAGTGCTTGAATCGCATGCTCAACACGTCTCAAAAACAGATAAGCATCTTCCAAATCTACAACGGCCTGCTGATCAAGCAATTCAAACTCACCCAAATGCTGCAAACTCACCAGACATTGGCGATCTTGTAGCTCCAACTTGGCGCCACCATAAATCAGCTGAAATACTTGAACGATAAATTCAACTTCACGAATTCCACCCGCACCGAGCTTGATATCATCGGTAATATTTCGCCGCGCCACTTCTCGTTCGATCATGGCTTTCATTTCACGCATGGCTTCAAAGGCTGTGTAGTCAACATATTTTCGAAATACAAATGGGCGTGTCATATTAAGGAGATCAAGACCCTCTTGGCCACCAGATATAATTCGCGCCTTAATCCATGCATAGCGCTCCCATTCACGCCCATGTTTACTTAAGTATTTTTCTAGCGCACTATGGCTGATCGCCAAAGCAGAACCATCTCCCCACGGTCGTAAACGCATATCAACTCGAAAGACAAAACCATCTGCCGTAATTTGATCGAGCAAATAAATCAGTTTCTGTCCCCAAAGTACACAGAACTGCTGAACATCAATCGACTTGCGACCATTGGTTTCACCTTGCTCATCAAAGGCGAAAATCAGATCGATATCACTTGAAAGATTAAGTTCTTGTGCGCCGAGTTTGCCCATGCCGATCACGATCAGATCTTGCACCTGACCGGCATAACTGATGGGTTCTCCATGCTTCAAGACCAGTGGAGCACGTGCAAACGCTTTGGCGGCACAAATACAAGCATCAGCAAAATCAGAAAGTTCTCGCGTTAAACTCACCACATCGGTCAACTGATTGGCATCTTGCCAAATCCACCGAAACATCAAGCGTGCTCGAAGCCCACGAATGGCTTGCATCCACAGCAGTTCATCTTGGAGATTCCCCAAAGTCTGCTGCAATAATGCATGGATCTGCGTGGTTGAAAGTGGAAGTGCAAATTGATCCTGTTGATAATCCAATTGCAAATCTTTTTGATGTAATCCCAACACCAATTCTGCATATTGACTTGCAGTTAAGGTTTTTTTCAATTGTTCAGCATTCATCAAAAAATTCTTCAAGTTTCCACAATTAATCATAGTTATAACAGGAGCAATACTGTTTTTGGAGATTCTGCAGCAGATTTATTTAAATTACCTATTGGGATTACCCCAATATAGCTTCAATATATTGGGTTGTGAGCGGCTTATTTTAAGCTCGCTGAATCTATCGAAGCTGCCGTGGGCAAGCTCACCCTGACGGTTGTGCCTTGCCCTTGTTTGGACGACACTTGCATTTTGCCTTGATTCAGATCAACAAAACGTTTGCATAAAACCAAGCCCAAGCCAGTTCCCTTCTCCCCAGAAGTGCCTTGTAAACTGACTTTGAGGTTGGGCTGAAAAACATCTTTAATTTGCGCTTTAGACATCCCCAGTCCTGTATCCCGCACACAAATTTCAACCTGATCATCACATTGCTTTGCCTCAATATAAACTTTACCGCTCCCGTCCATGGGTGTGAACTTAAGGGCATTGGAGACTAGGTTTTGTATCAGCGAGGTGACCATATTGATATCCGCATAAATCTTTAAGTCATCTGCGACTGTTTCAATTAACTGGATATTCTTTTGCAGTGCCAAAGTATTGAGTATGTCGAATACGATTTGCGTGGCTTGTTTAACGGGGAAATGAACCGGGTGATAAACAAAATGCCCCCCTTCTGCCATTGCCCAGTTGAGCAAATTCTCTAATAAATAGTAAGTAGATTGAGCAGTATCATGTAGGTAGTCTGCAATATTCTGTACACCTAACTCATCTAAACTTTCCCGTTCTTTTGCTAATATTTCTGAAAAACCCAACAAACCATGAAATGGCGCTCTTAAATCATGCGCAATAATCTGTAAAAATTTCGTTTTACTAAAACTCAACGCACTTTGCTGCTCATAACGTTCTTTTAAATCATCATAATCATCGCGTAGACGAATATTCTGTATCAGATTTTGAATGAGCTTTCTCAGCAGCTGAATATTTTCTGGCTGATTAAAACTCGAAGCTGAATCCCCCATGACAACCAGTTGAGCAATTGAATCCGTTTCACTGAGTTTAAGGTCAAAACCTAGATAATGTTGATATTCAAAACCCAAGTCGGTTAAATAATCTGAGAATTCTTTATAATTCAGGCTTTGATCCGTTAAAATATCAATATTTCCAAAGTCAGTATATAAGGCCGTATGGCTATTGATTTCACATGCCTGAAATCCCTCAATACTGTCATGCCATATATAAGGCTCTGAATGCACTTTTAAAATAGCGAGCGGGCAATCTAAAATGCCGCGCACCAGACTTAAAAAATCATGAATCAGATTCTGAGGCGTCGCCACCCCCAACAAGATTGAAATCTTACATCTACTCAGTCGATTCGCTTGATCAACTTGAATAAGTTTCAACTTCATGACATTCACCTATGCAAACTAAGCAATCTATTTTTGCGTATACTTAGCAACTGATTTAATAAAAATAAATTCCAAAAATGATTATTTTTATGAAATATGCTTTTATATTTAGTATTTAGACTATTACATTTACAAACAGAAATGAAGTCTTTTCACAATTAAAAAATAACACGGCGATGTTATCTATTTTTATTTTAATTTAACTTTAATTTCAGCCCAATAAAACAATCAGATCAACTTTAAAGCTTAGATTTAATATTCAGATTAATACAAAGCAATGCCCTCATAAAAAGAGACATCGCTCACATTTTAATGCTGCTATAAATTAATATTCACTTTATACGCATTGCAATATAAGAAAGAGATCAAAATATATTATTGATTCACTTGTTATTCTATAAGCATTAAAAACGAGATGATATAAAAACAAGACAATAAAAAACCCCAAGCTTGTTATTCGCTTGGGGTTTTTCAAGAATCTTTCGATTCTGAATTTGGTCCCGAGGGTCGGACTCGAACCGACACGTCATCTCTGACAGCGGATTTTGAGTCCGCCGCGTCTACCAATTTCACCACCTCGGGAGAGGAGTGTTTCGTTGTTGAAACGTATAATAG
>JASLIY010000207.1 GCA_030152675.1 Acinetobacter sp. | reverse complement strand
CTTTCAACAGTTTTGGCAGGATGTGGCTGAGCAGTCGCAGGCAATTCAATCACTGGCACAGCCGCAGTGGGCACGTTGGGAACACGATAGCTATACATTTTTGGTGTTATTGTTTGCGGGATTATTGGCGAAAAAAAGCATCATCTTGCCACCGCATCGGGTGCCTGATCTAGAACAGCGCTTGGCTGCGGAACAGATTTTTTTTCTTGAGCGTCAAGTTTGTTTAGATGCCCAAACCCATCCAGCCGCGGCGATACAGCCTTCGGACTTGGATGAGGCTTGTTTAACTCAAGCACAGTTATATTTTTATACCTCGGGTTCGACCGGAGATGCCAAACAGATTCCACGCAGTCTTCAGCAGTTGCTGAATGAAGTGCAGGGCTTGGATCAAAGTTTTCAGTTGTCGAGTGACGATGTGGTGTTGGCCACGGTCAGCCATCAGCATATTTATGGTTTGTTATTTAAATTGTTATGGCCATTGGCGCGCGGGCATGCTTTTTATGTTCCGCAATTGGCCTTTCCTGAAGATGTGGTGGCGAGTCAAAAACTGTTGGCGACTCAGAACTATCATAATGCCGTGATCTCAAGTCCAGCTTTGCTGAAACGTTGGGAGGCAGAGATTGCTTTGCTGCAGTGTCATGGTGTGTTTTCTTCAGGCGGGCGTTTAGCATCGGGTATTCGAGCACATTTAAATGTCCCAATTATCGAAATCTTGGGCAGCTCTGAAACCGGAGGCATTGCTCATCGTCAACAGGATGATGCCCATTGGACGCCATTTGCCAATGTTGAGATCAAAGTGCTTGAGCAGCAGTTGGCGGTGCGCAGTAATCATGCCTGCGATACTGACTGGATCTATACCGGAGATTGCGCTGAGGTGGTCGATGCAGAAGATCTGAAAAGCCAATTTATACTCAAAGGCCGGATGGATCGCATCGTAAAACTAGAAGAAAAACGCTTGAGTTTGGATGCGATCGAGCAACAGATCATGCGCCTAGACGAGGTCGAACAGTGTCGCGTGGTGCTGACCGAGAGCGGGCATCGCCAAATTTTGGCTTGTGTCGCGATCCTGCATCCACAGGCCAAACTGGCGTTGCAACAGCAGCCGAAAGCGGACTTTGTTCGCCAGCTCAAGACGCAGCTCAGTGCCACGCTTGAACAGATCGCCATTCCACGGACATGGCGTTTTTTATCTGAATTTCCGCTGAATACCCAATCCAAAATCAATCACGCTGCGTTGCAGTCTTTGTTTCAAACGATGAACCTGCCGGTGATCCTGAGTCAACATCAACAGGCCGAGTCAGCACAGTTTAAATTGGAGTTCCCACCCGAGTTGGCGGCGTTTAAGGGACATTTCCCAGACTTCCCGATTTATCCCGGGGTGGGGCAGATAGGTTTTATTCAGCATTTTGCCAAAACCATTTGGCCTGATCTCGATTGGTGTAATGGGCTGGAGCAAATCAAGTTTCAAGAACTGATCCAACCTTATCGCGTACTCGAACTGAAGTTAATTCGGCGTGCAGACAAAGTGAGCTTTCAGCTCTTGAGTCTAGATGCCTCCGAGCAGAGTGCTTCCGAAGCAACGCCCACATCGGCAGCAAGCGTACAGACCATTGCTTCAGGGCGCTTGTGTTTTGTGTGTCGTAGCTCGGCGATCAACACGCATCGTTCAGCGCAGTCATAGGAGACCTCGCATGCAATCACACTACTGTTTTATCGTGCCCGTATATAACCATCCGCAGCATATCGCGGCGTTATTGAATTGTTTGCAGCAGTTTCACTATCCGATCATCATCGTCAATGATGGCAGTGATGCCGCCTGTACCGCGTTGCTGCGCCAGTTGCAACAAAAGTATCAACAGCTCTGCGATACAACACTGGTTTTGCTGGAACATGCACAGAATATGGGCAAAGGGCAGGCGGTGATGACGGGACTCGAACATGCCTATGCCATGCAGATGAGCCATGCGCTTCAGATTGATGCCGATGGTCAGCATGATTGGCAAGATATTCCACGCTTTATCGAGATCTCACAACAACATCCTGAGGCAATGGTGATTGGCCAACCACAGTATGATATCAGTGTGCCGAAAAAACGTTTATACGGCCGCTATGTCACGCATGTGTGGGTCTGGATCAACAGTCTTTCTCTGCAGATCAAAGACAGCATGTGTGGCTTTCGCATCTATCCTTTGGCGCAGACGCATAAGGTCTTGAGCCAAGCCAAGTTGCAAACACGTATGGGCTTTGATAGTGAAATCTTGGTGCGTTTGAAGTGGGAAAATGTGAATTTTATCAATGTGCCAACCACAGTGATCTATCCCGAAGATGGGGTTTCTCATTTTAATTTATGGCGTGACAATCTCGGCATGAGTCAAACTCATGCACGTTTATTTGCTGGCATGTTGCTGCGTCTCCCGAAGTTGTTGCGACAAAAAACTCAAGCAAAGTGCGTGCATCAAGGCAATGCCAAGGAACGTCGCCATGAGTAAAGGCAATTCTGGGCAGTGGAATGAACTCAAGGAGCGCGGTGATTTATTTACCCTGCGCTTGATGCTGGGCATATATCGCTTGGGTGGACGTTGGCTGTGCCATTTCATTTTGTATTTTATTATTTTGTGGTATTGGCTGTTTTCAAGTACCGCACGCCAAGCCTCACTGGACTATTTAACCCGTCTACACCAGTATGCCGGCAAGCAATCGCCGTTTGCATCGCCACCGAACTGGAGCAACAGCTATCGACATTTGATGCAGTTCGGTGAAGGGATCTTGGATAAGATCGCCGGTTGGTTGGGACAGGTGCCCGAACATGAATTGCAGTTACATGGACACGAACATTTCCGTGAGTACTACAACCGGGGTGCGATCATTGTGGTCTCGCACTTTGGCAATATCGAATTGCTCCGTGCGATCAAATCTGAACACGTACAAAAAATTAATATCTTGGTCTACCAAAAACATGCCACCAAGTTCAATCAGTTGATGAAAAAGATCAATCACAGAGCTGGGATTAACTTGGTCTCGGTCGATGAACTCGGTATGGACACTGCTTTGATTTTGCAAGAAAAGCTCGATCAAGGTGAATGGATCGTGGTGGCTGCAGATCGGATACCAGTACAGTCACAACGGATGCATTCACTCGAGTTCTTGGGGGAAGAGGCCGAATGGCCGCAAGGGGCTTGGATGTTGGCACACTTGCTCAAAGTGCCAGTGTTGGCGGTTTTTTGTTATCAGGCACAACAGCAATTTCATGTACACATTCATTTGCTTTCGACGGCGTTGAACTTTCCACGTCGTGGGCGTGATCAGGCCATGCAGGATGTGATGCGGCAATATATCGACTTGATGCAACAGTATTGTCTACGTGCACCTTATCAATGGTTTAACTTTTACAACTTTTGGAATAAATAAACATGGACCGTCTCATTGTTGGGGAAACGCCATTAACGATTGAAGATGTGATCGCGGTCGCGACACAGCAACGCACAGTGGCTTTGCCAAGTACAGAGGCTTGGCGTGCGCTGATTCAACGTGGTGCTGACTTTTTAGATCAATTGCTCGAGCAAGAAGGCGTGATTTATGGCGTGACCACGGGCTATGGTGATTCATGCTTGGTCGATATTCCGATGCATCAAGTACATGAACTGCCGTTGCAACTGTCTCGTTTTCATGGCTGCGGTCTGGGCCAAAACTTGGATTTGATCACTGCGCGTGCAGTTGTGGTGGTGCGCCTGTGTTCTTTGGCGCGTGGCTATTCAGGGGTGTCTCTGGCTTTGCTAGAGCGACTGGTGTGGATGCTGAATGAAAATGTGATTCCCGTGATTCCATCTGAAGGTTCGGTCGGCGCCAGTGGTGACTTAACCCCATTGTCTTATATCGCAGGGGCTTTGGTCGGTGAGCGGGATGTGTATGATCAGGGACAGATCGTCCCGATGGCACAAGTTTATGCGGCTAAAGCCATGCAGCCTTTGGCGCTTAGACCTAAAGAAGGTTTGGCGTTGATGAATGGTACTGCGGTGATGACGGCCATCGCCTGTCTCAATTTTAAGAAGGCACAACAAATTTCCTTGGCCAGTAACCTCATCACTGCCATGAATGTATTGGCGCTAGAAGGCAATCCAAGCCATTTTGATGAAGTATTATTTGCTCAAAAACCGCATCCGGGTCAGCAACAGGTGGCAGCACAGTTGCGTTGCTGGTTGAACAGTGAAGTACAGACTGAACATCAAGGCCCTCGTCTACAAGATCGTTATTCACTGCGCTGCGCACCGCATATCATCGGGGTCTTTGCCGACTCTGAAGTTTGGTTGCGTCAGTTTATTGAAAATGAACTCAATTCAAGCAATGACAATCCGTTGATTGATTCGATCAATCTGCGGGTGCTGCATGGCGGACATTTCTATGGTGGGCATATCGCCCAAGCCATGGACAGCCTCAAAATTATGATCGCCAATATTGCGGATCTGATGGATCGTCAATTGGCACAGTTGGTCGATCATAAAATGAATCATGGTCTGCCTCGCAATCTGACTGGGGCAAAAGATGCTCGTCTGCCGCTCAATCATGGCTTTAAAGCGGTACAAATCGG
>JASLIY010000188.1 GCA_030152675.1 Acinetobacter sp. | reverse complement strand
AATTTTATCAAAAGCACATTAAATAAATATTAGCTTATTGATTTAACTCACTCTCCGCCAGATTATCTGGTGTCATCAAGGCTTGGTTAATATAGAGCTTAATCAGTCGCTCCCGTGAGCCAATGGCTTTTTGATAATGAGTCGAATTGAGGAGTAGTGAGGCACCATAGGTCACCGTCCAAATATAAGACAGATAATCACGGATTGACATACGACTATTGACGGATTTTAAGAAAGCATCGGTACTGTCTTTGACTTCTATGATACGTGCTTCGCGGACTGTATAAAGTTCTTCAAATAAACTTTTTAATTTACGTTCGTTATTGGTTAAACGCTCCTCAATCACATGTAATAAAATCGTGCGATTGGAGTTGAGCATATTGTAGAGCATGTATTGGGTGACGTAGGTTTTGATATTGTTTTTATAGTTTATCGAAATATCGAGTAGACGCTTTTCATTTAAGATAATCAGCTCTAAATAGAGTTGGTTTTTACTTTTAAAATGCTTGTAGATGGTGCCTTTGGCAATATCGAGCTCTTGGGCCAAGTCACCAATGGTGATGTCCTGATTGTTTTCGAGCAATAGGCGCTCTGCCATGTCTAATATTTTTTCTTTACGTAAAATAAAATTTTGTTGGCGTACAGACATCATCTTATTTACCTGAAAAAAACCAAAAATTGAGACTTAAAGCACTTTAACATAATGCATGATTGTATTGTCATTGCATATCAAACTAAAGTCTTGTTTGCGTACAAATAATAGCCATAAGTTTCCAAATTATAGATATTAAAAATCATAACAATATTTAAAAGTCAACGATTGAGAACTTTGGAGGTCAGTAATGCCGAATTTGTTTTTATATTTAGTCTAATTTGATTTATTGTTTTGCGCAGTCAATATGAGATCCACAACACGTGCTTGCCTTGATTGCATACTAAATGCGTAGGGATTAAAAGCCGTGAGCTATTGATTTAAGTGGATCGTGTTTTATTTTCTAAATGACCTTTTGAATGACACTATTGAACAAGGTTGAATAAATTAAAGCCTCTGAATCGTCGTTTAAATTGAGATTCGGATCGGATGATTTATTTTAAAACTGACAGCTGAATATAGAGGTGTCAGTGATTTAAATATGATGCGCAATTTGTGATGTTATGGCGAGGCTGAGTTTTAAGACGTTTTGCATTTTATTCGCCTAGATCTTACATATTTGTGCTCGTATTGGTTTTTAGTAAAAGTTTTTAAGTGCACATATGCACACGAGGATCACTATGCCGATTTATAATGCACCGCTGAAAGACATGGATTTTATTTTAAATGACGTGTTTCAAGCTGATCAATTCTGGCAAAGCAATGAAAAATTGGCCCATGTCGATATGGCCACGGCCAATGCGATTTTAGAAGAAATGGCCAAATTTGCGAAGAATGATTTACTCGATCTTAACCGCGCTGCAGATGAAGAAGGCACCCATTTTGATCAAGGTCAAGTGACCACAGCAAAGGGATTTAAACAGGCATTTCAACAATATGCCCAAGGTGGTTGGATCGGTCTCGGTGCTGACGAAGAATGGGGCGGGCAGAACATGCCGAAGATGCTGACCGTTCTTGCGGATGAGATGATTTTCGCGGTGAATCCATCCTTTATGTTGTATCCATTGTTGTCAGTGGGTGCGGGGATGGCGCTGAATAACTACGCTTCACAACAACAAAAACAAACCTATTTACCGAAAATGTATAGCGGTGAGTGGTCGGGCACCATGTGTTTGACTGAGCCACATGCTGGCACTGACTTGGGGCTGATCAAAACCAAGGCCGAACCCAATCAAGATGGCAGTTATAACATCAGCGGTACCAAGATCTTTATTACTGGTGGTGAGCATGATTTGTCTGAGAACATCATTCATTTAGTGCTGGCGAAAACACCAGATGCACCGGCAGGTTCGCGTGGGATCTCCCTATTTATCGTGCCGAAATTTTTGGTCAATGCCGATGGTTCAGTCGGTGAGCGCAATGCGGTGGCCGCGGGTTCACTCGAACACAAGATGGGGATCAAAGGCTCTGCGACTTGCGTGATGAACTTTGATGCAGCCAAAGGCTTCTTGGTCGGCCAGGAAAATCATGGCTTGGCTGCGATGTTCGTGATGATGAACTACGAGCGCTTATCGATGGGTATTCAAGGCATTGGCGCCTCGGAATTTGCGTATCAAAATGCAGCGCAATATGCCACAGACCGTCTGCAAGGTCGCAGTGCGACTGGGGTGAAATCGCCGAATCAAGTTGCGGATTCGATCTTGGTGCATGGTGATGTGCGTCGCATGTTGCTCAATGGCCGTGCCAACAATGAAGCGTCACGTGCATTTGCAGTCTATGTCGGTCAGCAGTTAGACATTACCAAATATTCAACCGATGCTGAGGCTGTGCAAAAAGCCAATGATCGCGTGGCCTTACTGACGCCAATCGCCAAAGCTTATCTCACCGATACTGCGTTTAATGCCGTGCTCGATGCGCAAATGTGTTTTGGTGGCCACGGTTATATCCGCGAGTGGGGCATGGAGCAGTGTGTACGCGATCTGCGTATTGCCCAGATCTATGAAGGCACCAATGGCGTGCAAGCGCAGGACTTGATCGGCCGTAAAGTGATTAAAAACAACGGTGCGATGATCGCGGACTATATCGCTGAGATTCGTGCATTTGCGCAAAGTGTCAGCCTAGATCACGTGATTCAAGCGGCAACGCTCAAGGCCTGTGACGATGTTGAGCAAGCCACGCAGTTTATCTTGGCACAAGCTTCGGAAAAACCAGACTTTGCCAATGCGGTTGCGGTGGATTATCTACATGCCGTGGGATTGATGAGCTTTAGCTATATGTTTGCACGCATCAGTGTTGCAGCAGATCAAAAGCCAGAAAGCTTCTATCAAAACAAGTTGGTCTTGGCTGAATACTTTGTGCAGAAAGTGCTGCCAGCAATGGCGCAGCGGATTGCCAATATCCAAGCGGGATCAGACATCGTAATGCAATTGTCAGAAGATTATTTTACTGCGCAATCCTAAGCTCTTGGGTTCGCAAGCTGACGTTGTAGACATTGTCATAGCAAAGCCTGAGGCCGGTGGACTGGCCTCAGATGCACATAATGACGACATACCGCATGGAATGGGTCTGTCATGAAAGGGAAGAATTAAAAGTGATTGTAATTGTTGATGCGGTACGTACCGCAATGGGTGGTTTTCAAGGTGCACTCTCTGCATGTACCGCGCCTGAATTGGGTGCTGTGGCGATTCAAAATGTCGTTGCTCGTGCGGGTGTCGCAGTTGAAGAAATTGATGAAGTGATCTTTGGTTGTGTGCTGCCTGCTGGATTAAAACAAGGCCCAGCACGTCAAGCCATGCGTTTGGCCGGTATCCCGGATGCAACCGGTGCAGTCACCATCAATAAAATCTGTGGTTCAGGCATGAAAGCCTTGATGCAAGGCGCAGACATGATCAAAGCCGGTTCGGCCAAGATCGTGGTGGCTGGCGGCATGGAATCGATGAGTAATGCACCGTATTTGTTGCCAAAAGCACGGGGTGGTTATCGCATGGGACATGGCGAAGTCAAAGATCACATGTTCTTAGAAGGTCTTGAAGACGCTGAAACTGGTCTGTCGATGGGTGTTTTGGCGCAGAAAATGGCCGATGACAAAGGCTATAGCCGTGAACAGATGGATGCTTTTGCGATAAGTTCGTTGAACAAAGCCGTGACCGCGATCGAAAATGGTTACTTCGATGCCGAAATTGCAGCTGTGACGGTGAAAACTCGTCGTGGTGAACAGGTTGTGGCGCAAGACGAACAACCGTTAAATGCCAAGGTCGATAAAATCCCGACCCTACGCCCAGCCTTTAAAAAAGACGGCACCATCACCGCAGCCAATGCCAGTTCGATCAGTGACGGTGCTTCGGCATTATTGCTCACGTCTGCGGACACTGCAGCAGCCAAAGGTCTTAAGCCTTTAGCGCAGGTCGTGGCTTATGCCTCACATTCTCAACATCCAAGCGAATTCACTCTTGCGCCCGTCGGTGCGATCGAAAAAGTATTGCAGCAAACGGGTTGGAATGCCGCAGAAGTTGATCTTTGGGAAGTCAATGAAGCTTTTGCCATGGTGGCAATGCTGGCGATTGATGCCTTTGAGTTGGATGAAGCCAAAGTCAACTGCAACGGGGGGGCTTGTGCGCTCGGTCATCCGCTGGGTTCTTCGGGTTCACGCATTATCGTGACCTTAATCCACGCCTTAAAACGTACTGGCGGCAAAAAAGGCATCGCGACTTTATGTATCGGTGGCGGTGAAGCCACAGCGATCGCGGTTGAGTTGCTTTAAGCCACTGAGTTTACATGGCATGCACAGGATGGGTTGCAGCCGTGATCTGTAGAAAATAAAAGGGATGTTCAGCACCCATGGGGATGGGTGCTGATAGAAAAACACGCCACAACGACCGTAGATCACAGTCGACCAGGATTGTGACTGATGTTGTGCGCGTTGATGATTATTTGACTTGTTGATTGATTATTTTTGAGATGCTTAGCTATGCAAAATAACTTAAATCGGATTCGCTTGACCACCCTACATAACAAAGTAATGTCAGCAGAACAAGCGGTTGCACTGATCGAAGATGGTATGGTCATCGGGATGAGTGGTTTCGGCGGCGGTGGTGAAGCCAAAACCGTACCTTTGGCCTTGGCAGAACGTGCTAAAACCGATCCAGTTAAAATCACCTTTGCGACTGGCGCCAGTTTAGGCAATAAAATCGATCAAAAACTTGCAGAAGCCAAAGTGATCGCACGTCGTTTGCCGTATCAGGCTGACCCGACTTTGCGTCAAGCGATTAATGCCGGTGAGGTGATGTTTACCGATCAGCATTTGTCGAGCACGGCAGAGCAAATGCAACATGGCAATATTCCAAAGCCGCATATTGCGATCATTGCCGCGACAGCAATTACTGAAGATGGTCAGATTATCCCGACTGCTTCTGTTGGTAACTCTGCGGTATTTGCACAGCTTGCGGATCAAATTATTGTCGAAATCGACAACAGCATCAGCCCAGCATTTGAAGGCGTGCATGATATTTATGTACCCCCAGCACGTCCAAACCGTGGTCCAATTCCATTGATGGCGGTTGCTGACCGTATCGGTACCGCGGGCATCGCAGTGGATCCAAATAAAATTACCGCGATTGTCTTTAACGACATTCCAGATCGCGCTGCATCGATGACCGAGCCGGATCAAGAAACCTTGGCCATTGCGAAAAATTTGACTGACTTTTTTGAGCGTGAAGTTGCTGCGGGTCGTTTGCCAGACAATCTTGGACCTTTACAATCAGGCGTGGGTTCGATCGCCAATGCGGTTTTTGCGGGCTTTGAGCATTCAAGTTTTAAAGACTTGGAAATGTATTCTGAAGTACTACAAGACTGTACTTTTGACCTGATCGACTCTGGGAAAATGAAGTTTGCCTCAGGTTGTTCCATGACTTTGGACAGCAGTGCTGATCGAGTGATGAATAATTTTGATCGCTATAAAGACAAAATCGTTTTGCGTCCACAAGATATTTCCAACAATCCTGAGTTAATCCGTCGTTTGGGGATCATCGCGATTAATACGGCGATTGAATTTGATATTTATGGCAACGTGAACTCGACCCATATCGCGGGCAGTAAGATGATGAATGGGATCGGTGGTTCGGGTGACTTTACCCGTCATGCACATCTGGCGATCTTTGTGACCAAATCCATTGCCAAAGAGGGTGCGATTTCCTCGGTGGTGCCGATGGTCAGTCATGTCGATCATAATGAGCATGATATTGATATCTTGGTGACCGAGCAGGGCTTGGCTGATTTACGTGGTTTGGCGCCACGCGAGCGTGCCGTACAAATCATTCAGCACTGTGCGCACCCATCTTACAAAGCGGAATTGCAGGATTATTTTGATCGTGCTTGTGAGAAAGGCGGGCATACGCCACACCTACTCAATGAGGCACTGTCTTGGCATGCCAATTTGCAAGAAACGGGTCGTATGAAGTAAGTCACTCGGCGCTCGGGATAGGGGCTTGAGCGCCATGTGTTTTCATCTCAGATCTACTCTAAAACGCTTCACTGCTCTGCGGTGAGGCGTTTTTTTGGGGCTAGTCGTATATTTTAAAAAGCTAAAAGCCCACGATAATAAAAATAGCCAACAGACAAATAGCCTAAGCATCAAAATTCTATTTCAATTGATTTAATATGCGGTATTTGCCACTGGCGGCAGGACGCCGCCTGTTTTGCGCTGGGGTTATAGGGACATAGCCCTCAGCGCAAAGAAGGTTTTGGTTACTTTTTAAAAAGTAACGAGAACAAACTCCTCACTGTGGATGAGGGTCGGTAGGAC
>JASLIY010000034.1 GCA_030152675.1 Acinetobacter sp. | reverse complement strand
TAAGCCTGAACAGGGTATTAAGCTTCGTGGCGCAGAAAAAGTTGCGCGTATTCCTGTAAAAGTGATCCCTACGGTTGAAACGCCTCGAAAACCGGATTGGATTCGCGTCAAGATGGCCGCTCCAGACGAAGTGCAACGCATCAAAACCACCTTGCGTGCACAAAAACTCCACACCGTGTGTGAAGAGGCAGCTTGCCCGAATTTACCTGAATGCTTTGGTGGCGGTACTGCAACCTTTATGATTATGGGCGATATCTGTACCCGTCGTTGCCCATTCTGTGATGTTGCACATGGTCGTCCCAATGCACTTGATGCGGATGAACCGCGTCACATGGCTGAAACCATTGCCAATCTTGGTCTTAAATATGCGGTGATCACCTCCGTGGATCGTGATGATCTGCTCGATGGCGGTGCGCAGCATTTTGTTGACTGCATCCAAGAGGCGCGTCAACTCAGTCCAAAAACTTTACTTGAGATTTTGGTGCCTGACTTCCGTGGTCGTATGGACATTGCCCTACGCATCATGACCGAGTGTCCACCAGACGTGTTTAACCACAATATTGAAACTGTGCCACGTTTATACAAAGCCATGCGTCCAGGTTCGGACTATCAGCACTCGCTCAACCTGCTCAAGATGTTCAAAGAATATTGCCCAGATGTACCAACCAAATGTGGTCTGATGGTCGGGATCGGCGAAACCGAAGAAGAAGTGATTGCCTTACTTGATGATCTGAAAGCGCATGATGTGGACTATGTCACCATCGGTCAGTATCTACAGCCTTCTAAAGAACATGCGCCAATCGATCGCTTTGTCACACCTGAAGAGTTTGAACGCTACACTGCACATGGTCAAAAACTGGGCTTTAGAAATATCTGGGCTGCCCCGATGGTGCGTTCAAGTTACTTCGCCGATCGTCAATACTATGGTGAACCCGTACCTGTGGTGCGCCGTAAAGCAGATCCAGCCAAAAAGATCGCTGTTCAAACCATCGAAGCCTAGGGTCTGTTGACATTTCATCTATGGTTGCGGCAGTGACTATTTTTAGGCGATACAAGGCATGGATTAAGAAATTTAGTCATTCTAAATGATTGATCCATAACACAGTAGCGGCAAAAAATAGCCTGCCCCGAGATGCACTAGCCCATATCTCGATATGGGCTTTTTATTTAAAATAAATCACTTAGAACAAAAACACACCCTCCTCAGCACAATAAAACCAAGTGCGCACGCTGCTTCATTCACAAAAGATAATGTTTCATTCCTTGCGCGACTCAGGTCAAACTCGTTAAACATTAAAGTGTTGTATTTTTCAGCACACGCATCATTCATCTTTTACTCATCCTTAAACACCCTCTAAAAAAATCGCGCTGATTCGCAACGACACCTACCCCACGTCCACGACTTGGACTGAAATAAAAACTGGCCATCCATCTAAATAGAAATATCACTTGAGCCACAACAGGAGTAAGCATTTCATGGCATTATCCGCGTTTATAGCCGCTCTACTGATTCAACTCTTTGCCTTATGGGCGATCTTCTTTTTTCAACTGTCTAGACCTGTTGGCGCCATCGCAAGCATCATCATCGCTGTGGCCTGCGCATGGTTGTCCGCATGGTCGCTGATCTTCGGGCTGCCTGTGATCTTGATCAGCGGTATCCTGCTGATCCCACCACTCAGAATGGCTTTGATCACCACACCAACCTTTAAGGCCTTGGCAAAAGCAATGCCGAGTATGAGCAGCACAGAACGTGAAGCCTTAGATGCGGGAACCAGTTGGTGGGAAAAAGAATTGTTTATGGGAGCGCCCAATTGGGACAGTTTTGCGCAATATCCTTATCCCGAACTCAGCCCAGAAGAACAGTCCTTTCTCGATCATGAGGTTGAGCAACTGTGCCAGATGCTCGATGAATGGGAAATTCATCAACATAAAGACCTTTCGCCCGAGGCTTGGCAGTTTATTAAAGACAAAGGGTTTTTAGGATTGATCATTCCCAAAAGCTATGGCGGTAAAGAGTTTAGCCCCTTTGCACAAAGCCGTATCATGAGCAAAATCGCCTCACGTTCCTTAACCGCGGCAGTGAGCTGCATGGTGCCAAATTCCTTAGGACCGGGCGAACTGTTGCTGAACTATGGCACTGAAGCACAAAAAGATCGTTATCTTCCCGGTCTGGCCAAAGGGACAGAAATGCCGTGCTTTGGTTTAACCAGCCCTGAAGCAGGATCTGATGCGGGTGCAATCCCTGACAGTGGCATCGTCTGTCACGGCGAATTTGAAGGTCAACAGGTCTTGGGGCTAAAAATGAACTTCTCCAAACGCTGGATCACATTGGCACCTGTCGCAACCGTGATTGGTCTTGCGTTTAAACTTTATGATCCAGAGGGTTTATTGGGTGATCCGACACAAACGGAATATGGCATCACTTGCGCACTTATCCCCGCCTCACATCCCGGCATCCAGATCGGCCCACGCCACAATCCGGGCTCGCCATTTATGAATGGCACGGTTGAGGGCGAAGATGTATTTATCCCGATCGACTGGATCATCGGTGGGGCGGAAAATGCGGGCAAGGGTTGGCGGATGCTGATGGAGTGTCTCGCGGTCGGTCGTGGGATTTCACTGCCGGCACTCTCGACTGCCGCGTCTGAAATGACTTATCTCACGGTCGGTGCATTTGCCAAAATTCGTGAGCAATTCAAAATCTCCATCGGTCAATTTGAAGGGATCGAAGAAGTCACCAGTGAAATTGCCAGTGAAACCTATATGCTCGAAGCCTTTCGCTACATGGTGACCTGTGGACTCAATCAAGGTGGCAAACCTGCGGTGATGACGGCAATGGCCAAGTACTATGCCACCGAAACCATGCGTAAGTTGGTCAATCACGGCATGGACGTGGTCGGCGGTCGTGCGATCCAAATGGGACCACGTAACTTTATGGCCTTTGCTTATCAGGCCATTCCGGTTTCGATTACTGTTGAGGGTGCCAATATCCTCAGCCGTTCATTGATGATCTTTGGTCAAGGCTCGATGCGCTGTCATCCTTATCTGTTTGAAGAGTTACAACTGCTACAGTCACAAGACCAAACTTCTGCGCTGAGTACTTTTAACCAGATGTTTTATCAGCATTTGGGTTATACATTTAATCGGGCTGCCCGTTCAGTGTTTTATGGCTTTAGTGGGGGCTCAAACCGCGCACCCCACAGTGCTGATACCTTCACAAAGCCGTATTACAAGATCATCAACCGTCTGAGCAGCAACTTTGCGCTGACAGCCGATATGTGTTTAGGGCTATTGGCCGGTGATATCAAACGCAAAGAAATGCTCTCGGGTCGCTTGTCAGATATACATGCCTATTTGTTTATCGCCACTTCGATCTTAAAGTTCTATGAAAATGGGAAAAAGACCGAAGCCGAGCAAATCCACGCCAAACTGGCGCTACAAAAAGCCTTGTATCAGGTGCAAGAAGCCTTCTTTGGCTTATATGACAATTTTCCTACGCCTTGGGCTGCGCGCTTGGTGAAAATGCTGTGTTTCCCCTTCGGTCGACCAATTGCTGCTGCAACAGATGCGCTTAAGCAACAGGCGGCCGCGTTATTGATGCAACAACATACTTTTAGAGAACAACTGACTCAACATGTCTATTACAGTACTGATCCTGACAATGTCACCGGTCGGATGGAATCCACCTTTCTGAAATTGCTCAGTATCGAGCCGCTCTGGGATAAGTTTAAAAAAGCTGAAAACCATGATCAATTTAAGGGCTTGAGCTTTGAAGCGCATATTGAGGATGCGGTGCAGACTGGCTTTATCAGCAGCGAAGAGGCCACGCGCTTACTGGATTACAATGCTCAGCGCTTTGACAGTATGGCAACCGATATCTTTGATCTTGAGCTTAAACAAGTACTACAACTGTCCAATCCACATCAAGCGCGACGCGATGCGGCACAGCACGGCGCTCAACCACAGACCCCATCCAACCATCCTGAGCACAGTTAAAATATAAGGTATATAACAATAGGGTAGCCAAGCCTTATCCTTTGGGATGAGGCTGTGCTTTATGGGCAACAACTGGGTTATGCTTGAGAACTTTCAAGCACTTATACAAGACAAGCTGAAAAGGACGCGTACTGAATCATCACTCAATCACATGCTGCTGGAGGACTATCTGATGTCACAACAAGATTTTGACAATGGCTTAAAAACACGGACTGCTGTCATGGGCGAAAGCTTTGTGCAACGTGCGCAGAACAATACTGTGCCCTTTACCCAGCCCTTACAAGACTGGATCAATGAGCATGCTTGGGGCTCAACCTGGCAACGCGAAGGTGTCCTCACCCGTAGAGAACGCTCATTGGTCACGATTGCTTTTTTAACTGCACTCAAAAGTCCAACCGAACTCAAAGGCCATATTCGTGGTGCGATCAACAATGGCGCCAGTATTGCTGAGATCCAAGAAGTCTTATTACACAGCCTGCCGTATTGCGGCGCTCCTGCGGCACAAGAAGCCTTCCGTGCTGCTTTAGAAGTCATTCAAGAACTCGAAGCAAAGTCCTAATAATCACCCTCATCCCCCAACGATTCAAAGCATGGGTCAGGTCCGATCTCACGGGCTCCCATGCAACCCAAAAGCGTTCAGCTATTTTCAAACTTCAATCATTTTAAAAATAAGTTTAAATTTCAATTTAAAACCCAAACAATAATTGTTATCATTCGCGTTATTGATTTTTAACCGTGATCTATTCGATGTTATGAACAATCCCGCCGCTCTCGATCTCAGCACTGCAACTGCGCTACCGCAGGCACGTGCCCAAGTTGCCAAAGTCAAAAAAACAGTTCCGCTACGCTATCGCGGCATGATCGCTTATCGCTTTGCGCTGGCGTTATTTGGCGGTTATGCACTGGCATCTTTGAGTGCCATGTTCATCGCCACAGTGTTTGCACAAGATCGGATGAATGCCGCATTAAGCGCAACCTTGACCGCCTTCGTGGTGCATTGTGCTGTATTTATTTGGGTGTTTATGGTGCATAAAACCTTGAAAGCCAGTTTAGGCGTACTCCTGCCCTGCGTCGTTTTATTCTGCATGCTACAAGTGCTCGCCATATAAGCGTTCAGTCGAAGTAAGCAATCACAGGTTTTAGGAGTAAAAGATGCGAATAGATAGCAAGGCGGAAGGTCCTCGCCAATCCATGTCATGGCTGCACACTTGGGCCAGCTTGATTCTCGGTTGGTTGCTCTATGCGATCTTCTTAACCGGCACGCTGAGTTTTTTTCAAAATGAAATCAGCGTCTGGATGAAACCTGAACTGCATCAATCCGTTCCGAATAATTCGCAAATCCAACAAACACAGGTTGCACTTCACTATTTACAACAACATGCACCCGATGCTGCACTGTGGAATATCCAACTCCCCAATTCACGACAAACTTCGACCGAGCTACAGATCCGCAAACAAGGTGAAGACCTCAGTCGACGCCGTGGCGGTGAACGTATCAGTTTAGATAGCGTCACCGGTGAAGTGTTACAGCCGAGAGAAACCCGAGGCGGCAGCTTTCTGTATCGCTTTCACTTTGAATTATATGGTCTCCCCCGTATCTGGGCGCGTTGGTTAGTCGGTGTAGCCACCATGCTGATGTTGGTGGCGATCGTCAGTGGAATCATCTCACTTAAGAAAATCTTTAAAGACTTTTTTACCTTTCGTTCAGGCAAAGGCCAACGCTCATGGTTAGACGCACATAATGCAACTGCTGTATTTGCCTTGCCCTTTCACATCATGATCACCTTTAGTGGTTTGTTATTGCTGATGTTTATGTTTATGCCTTGGGGCATTAAACAGGTTTATCCAGACAGTATGGATTTCTTCAATGAAATGCGCGGCCGAACAACAGCACAAACAACAGCTTCCAATCAAAATCAGAATAAAGGGCAAAAACCCGCGATCCAGCACACGATAGAAAAAATTGAGATGGCACCATTAGCACCGATGTTGCGCGAGGTGCAATCACAATGGCGAGACAATCATATCGCCTCGATTCAAATCACCGCACCCAATACCGCACAGGCAGAAATCGTCTTTCAAGCCATGCATGCGAAGCATTTGATCGAACGTAATGTATTGCCTAGGCTGAGTTTTAATGGCGTTACTGGCCAGCTCATGCAAGATCCACATCAAGATGTGGCAAAAAAAGTTTCGGTGCCCTTGGGCATCTACAATGTTGTGACCGTACTACATGAGGCACGCAGTGTGGATTTGGGCTTACGTTGGTTGCTGTTTTTCTCTGGCGTCATGGGCAGCATGATGGTCGCGACTGGACTGCTGCTGTGGTGTGTAAAGCGCGCACCGCAACAACAAAAACAAGGCCATCTTTCTTTTGCTTATCGTCTGGTTCAGGTTCTGAATATTGCGACAATCATAGGTCTTCCATTGGCAGTTGCTGGGTATTTCTATGCCAACCGACTTCTCCCCACTGATCTTGACATGCGTTTGAACTGGGAAATCAGAAGCTTCTTCACGCTCTGGTTGTTGAGCCTCGTCTTTGCTGCATTACGTCCTGCACGCCAAGCATGGTTAAGCCTGCTGATGCTGACAGGTCTAGCTTTTGCATGCTTACCACTCCTTAACGCCATGACTGGCGGCGCTGCGCTGTGGGAAAGCATACAAAATGGTCAATGGATGATTGCATCCTTTGATATCATGAGCCTGTGTATTGCTGCTTTCATGTTTTTAAGTTTTTATAAACTAAGCAAGCATCCAATCACCGCAACAAAAAAAGCCCACAACACAAAACGCAACCCTAAAATTGAGCAGGAAGCACAATCATGATTTGGTTTCTCACGGTTTGGTCGATCATCAGCCTAGGATTGATGTGCTTGGCATGCAGCATGTCCAAACACCAAAAACAGATCTTTGCTCAAGAACTCAGTCCAGAACGTACTCGGTTTGCACAATATACTGGATGGATCTTATTGTTAGTTAGTATCGCGGTTTCACTGTATGGCCACAGCATCAGTGTGGGCTTAAGTTATTGGCTTGGGGTCGCCACATTTTCATCCCTGTTTGTGGCCGCCTTACTCAGCTATTTTGCGGTATATTTTCGTCTGATTGCTGGCGCAGTCGCCAGTTTAGCCAGCATCACACTTCTCATCAATGCACTTCAAGCTTTCATTTAAATTGAGCTTTAACCCATCCGATCTTAAAGCTTAAAATTGCCCAGTATATGCACCGACTCAACGCTTATCTCGCAGGCGATTTAACATACTTTTACAGACCACACGCGGTGCCGGAAAGTTTTTTGTAAACTACCATTCACATCGATTTGGCATCCTAAGCCGGTGAAAGCAAAAATCGACTGTTTTTTGATGCGTATGAATAAATGAACATTCACTCTCTTATTGGTTTAATTTTAAACACTCAGTACAGTACTTAAAATCAGCCCAATCAACAGCATTTCTTTTTAATCCTTATGATAAAAGCGTACAATCATTAGCCTTGAATAGGCTAAAGAAAAATAAAGTTTTTTTATATTTATTTTCAATATCATCAATTAAATTTGATTTGTTTACTTTTTACCATTCAATAAAATTAAACAATGAACACTGCGTTGTATGAACTAGCCAGTTTACAATTTTTTATTTTTTTATGAACTTAGAGTATTTACTCTTAATTTTTATATGCTATTTTGTAAAAAGAAGTAAATTCCGATCTTAAATATGTAAATCAATTTATTTCCAGAATCACACTCAGGTGCTCGAATTATTCATTTTATAATTTTAGGGAAAGATTAAAATGAAATTAAAAACATTAACAACTGCGATGCTGTTGTCTTCACTACCAACAGCTGGCGTATTTGCAGCAGCGCTTGACCGTTCTGGTCAATCAATGTCTGCCTTTTTGCAACCTGGAAACTATTTTGAAGCAGGCATCTCTGTATTAGATCCAAACGTCTCAGGGAAAGAATCAGGCACAAGCCTCACTGATCAAAATATCAGTGATATGGCAGATCACTACTATTTTCCATCTGCTGCACTAAAAGTTCAGCTCAATGAGAACTTCTCATTCGGTCTACTCTATGACCAGCCGTTTGGTGCGAAAGCGGCTTATAGCGGTAATAACGTATTTGTTTCCAATCCATCTGATACCGTTTTACCACAGGCCACATTAGATGGGCTTAAAGAAAAAACTATTGAAAAAACCTTTGCGGGCATGACCGCTGAGCAACGTGTTGGACTGGCACTACAAGGAAAAGGCGTAGATCTTAATAGCCCAGCAGGTCAAGCTGAATATGCGGCAACATTGACTGCTTATAACCAAGGTGGTGCTGCACAAGCTCAAATTGATGGCGCCGTTAAAGCTGGCGTGACCACACAAGTCGAGCAGGGAATTAAGAACGTAAATACCGCACTCGGCAAAGGTAATACCGAAGTTGAAGTAGACACCCAAAATCTAGCACTGGTCTTCGGCTATCAACCAACTGAAAACTGGAACTTATTCGCAGGTGGTGTGTACCAAACAGTAAAAGGTCATGTGAGTTTACGCGGTCAAGCTTATAGCCTATACAATGGTTATGATGCCAATATCAAAGAAACAGGCGGTGCTGGTTGGTTAGCAGGTGCTGCATTCCAAATCCCAGAGATTGCACTCAAAGCATCGCTTACTTACCGTTCTGAGATCGACCATAAAGTCGAAATCAAAGAGAATTTATCTGCAATTGGTGCACTTGGATTGTTAGACCCAGTCAACGGTCCTGTCACTGCAGCAAGAATTGCCAACTCCACTGAGAAAACCACGATCACCACGCCACAATCTGTCAACTTAGATTTACAAAGTGGCATCATGGCCGATACGGTTGCATTCGCGAATATTCGTTGGGTCAACTGGAAAGACTTTGCAATTCGCCCAAATCAATTCGGTCAAGTTTCTCAAGAAATTGGTAACGTTGTTGGACGTCCAGATGGTTTCGATCTCGTGACTTACTCTGATGATCAATGGCAAGTGACTGCTGGTGTAGGCCGCAAGTTATCTGAAAAATGGGCTGGTAACGTCTCAGTGGGTTGGGATTCTGGCGCGGGCAATCCTGTGACCACACTTGGTCCAACTGAAGGCTTCTGGAATGCGGGCATCGGCTTACAATATAGCCCAACACCTGCAACCTTTATCGCTGGTGGTGTGAAATACTTCTGGTTAGGCGATGCGAAAGCACAAACTGGTGCACAAGCAGGTGGTAATGAATATGTCGCAGAATTCAGCGACAACAAAGCTATGGCCTATGGTTTAAAACTGGGCTATCGTTTCTAAGTCGTCCATCAGGATGCATTCACAACAGATTCATAAAAATAGGCGCTTGAAGCGCCTATTTTTATTTCAGTCCATTTAAATTCAATACTGTATTATTCTGGGATATCGCGTACTGAAGCTTGGCGAATCGCTTGTTTCAAAGCCGCATAGCCATTGATCGATGGAAATTGTGGGAATTCAGCAATCACGTTGGCGGGTGCATCAAACAAGAAACCTTGATCCGCTTCAGAGAGCATGGTGGTATCGTTATACGAATCCCCTGCTGCAATCACACGATAATTTAACCCGTGCAGCGCCTTGACCGCTTCACGCTTTTGGTCGGGTTGACGCAATTTATAGGCCGTGATCATGCCCTTTTCGTCGGTTTCTAGCTTATGACAGAAAATAGTCGGCCAACCAAGTTGTTGCATTAAAGGATGCGCAAACTCATAAAAAGTATCAGAAAGAATAATGAGTTGGAAATGAGTACGTAACCATTCTACAAATTCTTTGGCCCCAGGGAATGGCCCCATTTCTGCAATTACAGCTTGAATGTCATTTAATCCCAAACCATGTTGCTTTAAAATATTTAATCGTTGGGTCATCAATACATCATAATCCGGAATGTCTCGAGTCGTGGCTTCGAGTTCTTTAATACCGGTTTTTTTTGCAAAATTGATCCAAATTTCTGGAACCAAAACACCCTCAAGATCAAGGCAAACGACTTCCATGGTTACTCCCGATGTTCATTGAAAAAAATTAGATCCATCATAGCATTGTGCTTTGAAATTGTGATACGAGAATCAAGATAAATCTTTTTATTTCATATGCTTTTAGGTTTTAGTGTTAAAGAGCTGATTTCATTTCTACTAAACTATCAGCCACATAAATACTGAATTCAACCATGTCTCCGCTGACCGCCAGGAACTCTAATGAATGCGATTCCCACTCTCGATCTGATTGATGCACTGGCATCTGAATATCAACATAAATCTCCACAAGAGATTATAGATTTAGCCTTAAGCCAACCCGGTGAAACTGCCATCTCATTTTCAGGTGCTGAAGATGTCGTATTGATTGACATTGCTTCACAATTGGGTCGGCCATTTCGAGTGTTTAGTCTAGACACAGGTCGCTTGCATGCGGAGACTTACCAATTTATTGAAATGGTTAGAAAACATTATAAGATTGACATTGAGATCTGTTTCCCCGAAGCTGAGGTTGTGCAGCAATTGGTGCAACATAAAGGTTTATTTAGCTTTTTTGAAGATGGACACCAAGAATGTTGCGGTATTCGAAAAGTACAACCCTTAAGAAAAAAACTCGCGACACTTGATGGCTGGATCACAGGACAACGTAAGGATCAAAGTCCTGGGACACGCGCTGATATTGCAGTTATCGAATTCGATAGCGGATTTTCTGGCGTAGATAAACAGCTCATCAAATACAACCCGCTCAGCAATTGGAGTAGTGCCGATGTATGGAGCTATATTCGTATGATGGAAGTTCCGTATAATCCACTACATATGAAAGGGTTTAGTTCAATTGGATGTGAACCTTGTACGCGTGCTGTGCTTCCCAATCAACATGAACGAGAAGGTCGTTGGTGGTGGGAAGAGGCCACTCATAAGGAATGTGGGTTACATTTAGGAAATATAAAGTAAAAATAGATGACTGAATTTAAATTAATATTTTTTATCTGCTAAAAATTCATATATTTACTTGGATTTTTAGCAATAAAAAGTTTTATACTTTAACTTCAATCTGATAATTCTAAAAAAAACCAACACTCATACAAGAGCTGTTGAACATTTGCAGTGAGGCAACTTAAAGCTATGCGTCCATTACACCCAATTGATTTTATTTTTCTTTCTTTAGAGAAACGACAACAACCTATGCATGTGGGAGGATTATTCCTATTTCAAATCCCAGATGATGCACCGGCAAGTTTTATGCAAGATTTAGTTTCGAATATTCGAGACTGTAAATCGACCCCTATTCCGCCCTTTAATAACTACTTAAACGGGTTGTTCTGGGATGAAGATCAAGAGTTTGATATTGATCATCACTTCCGTCATATCGCCCTTCCACAACCCGGTCGAATTCGAGAGTTATTGGTGTATATCTCTCAAGAGCACAGCACCCTCATCGATCGTGCTAAACCACTTTGGACCTGTCATATTATTGAAGGCATTGAAGGCAATCGTTTTGCGATGTACTTTAAAATCCATCACGCCATGGTCGATGGGGTTGCAGGCATGCGCTTGGTTGAAAAATCTTTTTCTAAAGACCCGCTGGACACTCGAATCGTACCACCTTGGTGTATTGAGAATACCGGACGTAAACGCGCACAAGGCATCAAACCGAGCCGAATCAAAAAAATATGGACTGGGATCAAGGATCAAATCGAAGCGACCCCAAAAGTCACGCAAGAGCTGTTTCAGACTGTGTTTAAAGAAATGGGCAAAAATCCTGACTATGTCTCGAGTTTCCAAGCCCCAGCGAGCCTACTCAATCAACGCGTCAGTTCAGCACGGCGTTTTGCGGCACAGTCATTTGATTTAGACCGCTTTAAACGCATCTCCAAAGTGCTGGGTGTGACGATCAATGACCTGATCTTGGCCGTCTGCTCAGGCGCATTACGTGATTACCTATTAACACAAGAGGCACTACCACAGAAGCCCTTGGTTGCGATGGTACCGGCTTCGATTCGTGATGATGCATCAGATGTCAGCAACCGCATCACCATGATTCTGGCCAATCTCGGCACCCATCAACCCGATCCACTAGATCGTCTCGCGACCATCCAACGCAGTGTGCAAAATTCAAAGCAGCGCTTTAAGCGCATGACCTCTAATCAGATCTTAAATTACAGTGCTTTTGTCTATAGTGCTGCAGGTTTAAATATTTTAACTGGTGCCCTACCTAAGCGTCAGGCCTTTAACATCGTCATTTCCAACGTTCCCGGGCCACGTGAGCCTTTGTACTGGAACGGAGCGAAACTCGATGCCCTCTATCCAGCTTCAATCGTGTTAGATGGTCAGGCCTTAAACATCACCATGACCAGTTATTTAAATAAACTTGAAGTGGGCCTTACCGGTTGCCGTAATGCACTGCCGAAAATACAAAACTTACTCACCCATCTCGAAGATGAAATTCAAAAATTTGAACAAATTGTTGAACTCAAACTATTGGATAACCCTGAACTAAAGAAGTTGATCACTCAACCGAACGGGGCAATCACGCCTCAACTCGGAGAAATTGAGAGTTTAGAAAGCGCCCAAGTTTCAGAATCGAGAGAGCCTCAAGATCAAGTTGCAGCCGAAGTATTCAAACTCAATAGCTCGACTGCACAGGATCAGACTGAAGAAATAGATCTTGAAGACTTAAGGAAACAAGCTTAATTATTTTAAGATTTTAAGAGATGCAGGGCGATATCAGGCGAAATATTCAGGGTATCGTCTTACATGATTGACTTGATTTAAACTAAAAACTTAATTTACTTTATACAGAACAGTATGCAGTAAATCATAAAGAAAATAAGGGGCGGTTGATCTGCCCCTTAGCTTTGGATATTACGGCATTGATTGAGTAATTGCTGACAAACTGTCACCACCATTGCCTTGGTGATTTGAACTTCCTTACCATTGTCATCTAACATGACACAGCTATTTTTGTTCTGTGACTCTAAAACGTACTTCAAACCGCGTGTTGTAATTGTCTCACCTAGATTCATTTTTGACCTCACTTGCTAAGACATTTAAGGGAGAGTGTCTATGGCTATTTGCTGAAACTAGTATTGTAAAAACGACACTAAATGTAAAATTTCAGATGTAACAAGGCTTAAGCGAAATCTAGTTACAATTTCAAGTTAAAATGACATCGTACTGCTCTTGCGTATATAAACTTTCAACTTGGAATTTAATCACACGATTGATGAAATGCTCTAAATCCGCGACTGCAGGCGCTTCCGCGGTCAGTAGCCGATCAATCACAGATGGGTCTGCGATAACAGTAAAGCCACTCTGAGATTGGAATGCACGTGCATATCTCAAGATCTCTCGAAAGATTTCGTAACATACTGTCTCTGCTGTTTTGATATAACCACGCCCTTGGCAGGTTGGACAGGCCTCACAAAGCAAATGCTCTAGCGATTCACGGGTACGCTTACGCGTCATTTCGACCAAACCAAGCTCAGAGACCTGTGTGATTTTGGTTTTGGCATGATCACGCTCTAACATTTTTTCAAATTGGCTCATGACATCATCACGATGCGTGGCTTCTTGCATGTCGATAAAATCAATAATGATGATTCCACCCAAGTTGCGTAGCCGCAACTGTCTCGCAATGACTTGAGTGGCTTCCATATTGGTTTTAAATACCGTGTCCTCAAGGGTTCTCCCCCCCACATAAGAACCGGTATTCACATCAATCGTGGTCATGGCCTCGGTCTGATCGATCATCAGATAACCACCCGACTTGAGTGCCACTCGTGTTTGCAGTGCCTTTTGAATATCCTCTTCGACATTGTACAAATCAAATATCGGGCGTTCACCGGGATAGTGCATCAAACGGTCTTGCATGGTTGGCACAAACTCTTCAACAAACTCTTTGAGTTTGCTGTGAACTTCACGTGAGTCCACATAGATTTTGGCGGTCGCCTCATTGGCCAAGTCACGAATCACACGTTGTGGTAAAGGCAATTCTTCAAAAACAAGGGACGGCACGACAATATTTTTTTGTTTTCTTTGAATGTATTCCCACAGCTTGGCAAGATAGGCCATGTCCTGAACCAGCGAGGCTTCATCAATCCCCTCTGCGGCAGTACGGACGATGACACTACCCGGCAATTTATGTTCGGCTTGAATACCCTCAATAATGCCACGTAGACGGTCACGCTCTTGTTCAGACTCAATGCGCTGTGACACACCGATATAGTGACCATAAGGCATCAACACCAAATAACGTGAAGGAATGGACAAGTCGGTGCTAAGACGTGCACCTTTGGTACCTAACATGTCTTTCATGACTTGAACCGTTAGGATTTGCCCGGGTTGCAATAACTCAAAGACATTCGGCACCGGTTGATTACGCGGCCACACCATATCGTTGATATGCAAAAAGGCAGTTCGTGACAAGCCAATATCGACAAAAGCAGCTTGCATGCCAGGCAAGACCCGAACCACCTTGGCTTTATAAATATTCCCAACCAATCCCCGCTTCACGGAACGCTCAACGAACATTTCATTGACCGTTCCATTTTCAATCAATGCCACCCGACATTCCATGGGTGTGACATTGATTAACAATTCGTCTGACATAATAAAACTCAAATTAAAATAAATTTTTTAAGTGATTCAATAGCTATAAAAATAATGACATCAATAAGCAGTGCGATCATATTTGCATTCTGGCGCTGATCAC
>JASLIY010000310.1 GCA_030152675.1 Acinetobacter sp. | reverse complement strand
ATTGTCTTTACTCATGAAAACTCACTCCGTGGCGTAGGCAGATCGCCTTAGCTAATGATCGCGTGATCTATTTTTAATCCCAACCATTCTATAGAAGCCAAAGTGATACGCAAAGCCGAAAGTATGCTTTATGCGCGATTCTGAGCCAAAACTTTTATGAATAATTATTTGAATTTGTATAACTTGTTTTTATGCATTGGATTGAGACGCAGCTTAAATATTGCACTTCTTGGCGGCTTGAATACGCTGTGTCTGATATTCACGTCCTAGCCATTTATTATGATCAGGTTCCCAAGTACTGAGTTGTCCCCCTGCACTTAAACCCTGATTCAGCGTTCCCCACATCGCAATATGTAGCCACAGATCATGGGTATTCATATTAATGGGTTTGGAATCATTGATATAGGTGGCGTAATAAGCCCGTCCCACACAACTAAATTGCTCCTTATTTAACGCTTTCTCAAACAATCGTGAGGTCGCTTGGTGATCCGCATGATCCCCCGCATTCTGATGTGATGTATTTTGATCTACCAAATTGACCACGATGTTTTTGGCGCCTTTGCCTTCTTTTTTAACAATATTTTGAAAAAGCTGTAGCAGCTCACTTTTTGTATAACGTGCAGAACGATCAACAGCAGAAATTGTACGAATTGTGCCATTTTCCAATTTAAGTAGACTCTCACTTCCCGTGTGTGGGTAGCCTTCTCCGCCCAAATTACCATCTGGCAATCGAAGATTGTACCAAGTCACATCGCCTGCATTTTGAGAAGATCCGAGTTGTGCCCGATACACCGACTTAGTGCCTAAATTGACCATCGCACTGCGATATTGAGCATCATTCGATCCGGCTTGCCCCCATAAGAACTGCAACACATTCGAATGTCCCTGCTCTCGCGCCAGATAATTCGGCGCAACGCCTTTGCCCTGTCCGGTTCCAAAACCTGCATCCCCCGCCGTAGTGGTGATCAAGATCACTCGATGCCCAGCAGCTAAACTGTCTTTAATATTCTGAGCAAGTGAACGCCCCATGAATAAAGCGGCGTCATCTCCGTGTGCATTGACGTAGAAAACAACATCGGCTTGCGCTACAACAGCGGCAGCAAAGCATAATGTGCCGATCACTAAATGTCTCATTGCTCATCCCTCATTGAATCGTATGTATTTATGTGATGCATGGTCTGCTTCCGAGCATGCCGCGCATCGACCAATCACCTGTACTTCGCAACAGCTTTGCGCTGCTCACAGTGAACCTGCGCCTCCGCCGAGTCAGCTTAAATACTATAGTCTTGGAAGCCGGCTTTGACTGAGGTCAAACATCGGTTTTAAGCGTTAACAGACCACGTAACACAAGCAGTGCCAATTCACCGCGCAGATTCAAGACAAACCACATCATGAAACAACATAAATAACCAACCAAACCACTCAGAATACAATGACTTAAGAGAAACAAAAAGTAACCTCAATTATGAGGTTTTTGGATCAAAACCCACTTATTATAATGGCTAAATTTAAGCCAATTCATGTTTAGTTCATCGCACTTTCGAATCAATATAATCTCCCAGCCGAGGAAAATACCTTCATGAAGCCACTTGTTCGAAATTTATGTCAATCTCTGTTATTGATCAGCACCTTTATCGCACTGCCAACACATAGCGCAGTAAACTTGTCTCAAGGCAGTCAACAACAAAGCAAAAGTGTCTTATTTAAAAATGTTCGCGTATTTGATGGAAAATCTTCAAAACTCAGCCAGCCAGTTAATGTGCTGATTGAGGGCAATATTATTCGCAGGATCGGCCCCAATATTCATGCACCGACCCAAGATGTGTATGTCATCGATGGGCAGAATAAAACCTTGATGCCGGGATTAATCGACGCGCATTGGCATACCATGATGGCGGCTGTGCCTGTCAGCACATTATTAATGGCTGAAGTCGCAGACCTTAACTTTCTCGCGGCCAAAGAAGCCAATAATACCTTGATGCGTGGTTTTACCAGTGTGCGTGATTTGGCGGGTCCATCCTTTTCATTAAAACGTGCCATCGATGGCAAAATCGTGAATGGCCCTCGCATCTGGCCATCGGGTGCCATGATTTCACAAACTGGGGGGCATGGTGATTTTCGTGCCACCTACGATATTCCCTCTTCTCCAAACGGTGCACTCAGTCGGGGTGAGGTTGTTGGGGGTGGCGTCATCGCAGATGGCGTGGATGAAGTACGCAAACGTACTCGTGAACAGCTGATGCTCGGTGCAACACAGATTAAACTGGCCGCTGGCGGTGGAGTGTCTTCACACTATGACCCGCTTGATGTTGCGCAATATTCTGAACAAGAGTTTAAAGCTGCAGTCGATGCCGCTGAAAACTGGGGCACTTATGTCTCGGTGCATGCTTATACCCCGAAGTCGATCCAAACGGCATTAAAAGGTGGCGTGAAAGTGATTGAACACGCGCAGCTTATGGATGATCAAACTGCCAAGATGATGGCAGATAAAGGTGCTTGGTTAAGTACCCAAGCCTTTATTGATAATGAGTTCTCCAATCCGCAGCAAGGTGCAAATCGTCTTAAGCAACAACAAGTCGAAGCAGGCACCGATAAATCTTATGCTTTGGCGAAAAAATACAAGTTAAAAGTGTCTTGGGGCACCGACATTTTGTTTAGCCCTGCACTGGCGAGCAAACAAGGCGCGATTCTGACCACCATGACCCGTTGGTATCAACCCGAAGAAGTCTTGAAAATGGCGACCTCCACCAATGCTGAGTTACTCCAACTTTCAGGTGAACGTAATCCTTACCCGGGGAAACTGGGTGTGGTTGAAGAAGGTGCTTTGGCCGATTTACTCTTGGTCAATGGCGATCCAATCGCGGATATTAAACTGATCGCAGATCCAGACAAAAATATGTTGGTGATTATGAAAGACGGCCAGATTTATAAAAACACCGTCCAATAAAATCCAATTCCATTTTGCAGTATTAAAACAGCCGACGTATATGTCGGCTGTTTTGCATGCATATTGAGCATGCAACTCATGTCAAATGAGCGTTTTAACAGCGCCGCTAAACTGGCTATGCTCATCAGAGATCAACGGATATTGATATATAAAAAGTTATTGATATATAAGAAATTAAAAAGTTCATGAGCGAAGGAGGTCGTTATGCAAAGGAACCATCAAGTTAAATCGCAATAACACATCCAATATTTGAGTAAGGAGTACATCATGGGCTCTAATGGACAAATCTGCCTCAATACAACCAATCAAACAACTGAATATAAAACCGTCTTTATTTCTGGGATAGAGGCATTAGTCAAACTCCCCCTGTTACAAAGGCAATTAGATCGCATACAGGGTTTAAATACCGCAGGTTTAATCAGCGGTTATCGAGGCTCGCCATTGGGTGTTTATGATCAGCATTTATGGAAGTCGGAAAAAGAACTCAATGAAAATGGCATCATTTTTCAACCGGGCTTAAATGAAGATCTTGCTGCAACCGCCTTATGGGGCGCGCAAATGCATGCGGCCTATGGCCCCACTCAGGTGGATGGTGTGTTTGGGATTTGGTATGGAAAAGGCCCAGGCGTTGACCGAACGGGCGATGTGTTTCGTTCAGCGAATGTGATGGGCACATCCAAGTTGGGCGGCGTGTTGGCGGTTTCTGGAGATGATCATGCGGCGCAGTCCTCCTTATTTCCACATCAAACCGATACCCTATTTCAAGCCGTTTCAATGCCAGTATTACAACCTGCAAATATTGCTGAAATCATTGAATTTGGCTTAGCAGGGATTGCCCTGTCGCGCTACTCAGGCTTATGGGTCGCCATGAAAACCATTGCCGATGTGGTCGAGTCTGCCAGCGTCATCGATATTGCAACGCCTCACGCATTTATCACGCCCGCGGATGAAGGCCGTGATCACTTGCTCAATTGGGATGCGACCATCCAATGGCCAGCGCAACGTTTTGAATTGGAAAAACGTTTAATTGATGATCGACTCCCTGCGGTACAACGCTGGGCACGGCTCAATCGAATAGACAAAGTGATTCATCTCGCCAACACACCGAAAATCGGCATCGTGACAGTCGGGAAAGCACATCAAGATCTGATGCAGGCCATTACAGACTTAGGGTGGTCTGATGAAGATTTAAATCAATATGGTATTTCCATCTATAAAGTCGGCATGAGCTGGCCGCTCGAAACCCAAGGCATGATTCAGTTTGCCCAAGGACAGCAAGAACTGTTCGTCATCGAAGAAAAAAGAGCCAATGTGGAAAGCCAAATCAAAGAGGCCTTATACCACCTTGATGCCACGCAAAGACCACAGGTGTCAGGAAAAAAAGATCCATCCGGTCAGCCACTCTTGGCCGAGACGCTCGAGTTTAGTCCTTTGCTCATCGCCACGGCATTGATTCAGCGCTTAGGCCAACCAGCAGCATTAGTGCAAAAATTGCAAGCGATGTACCCCGTGAAAGACATGGCGGTAGATACAGTCATGCCAAGTAGAACGCCTTATTTCTGTTCAGGCTGTCCACATAACACCTCGACCCAAACGCCAGAGGGCTCAATCAGTGGCGGCGGTATTGGCTGTCATGTCATGGCATTAATGGTTCCCGCGTTAAAAACAACCACCATTTCGCAAATGGGCGGTGAAGGCGCGCAATGGATTGGCGCACAGCCCTTCTCAAAGACTCCCCACATTTTTCAAAATCTGGGTGACGGCACCTATGAGCATTCCGGGATTTTAGCCATCCGTGCTGCGGTCGCTGCACAGACAAATATTACTTTTAAAATTCTTTATAATGATGCCGTTGCAATGACTGGTGGCCAACACACTGAAGGCACAAATGATCCTGCCAGAATTTCGCGTCAACTCAGTGCCGAAGGGGTGGCAAGCATTGCGCTGGTTTCAGACCATCCAGAGGTCTGGGAAAAAGAGCCAAATTTGGCCAGCATCACTACGGTGCATCACCGTGATGAGCTTGAAGCGGTGCAGAAAAAATTTCGTGAGCTGTCCGGAACCACGGCGATTATCTATGTTCAAACCTGTGCCACAGAAAAACGCAGAAGACGTAAAAAACAGTTAAACCCAGTTGCGACCAACAAGGCCTTTATTAATACTAGAGTCTGTGAAGGCTGTGGCGATTGTTCTACACAATCAAATTGTATTGCCATTGAACCGGTAGAAACCGCTTTTGGCCGCAAAAGAAAAATTAACCAATCGAGCTGTAATACTGACTTTTCCTGTTTAAAAGGCTTTTGTCCGAGTTTTATCGAAGTTGAAGGTGCGGCACTGAAAAAGACTGAACTTATTTCAGCAGCCTTGGAACAGCAATACTTTGCTGAATTGGTTGTGATTGAGCCGCCACAGATTCAATCCGATAGTTTTAATATTTTATTTGCTGGCATTGGTGGCACCGGGGTATTAACCGTCGGTGCGATCGTGGGGCAAGCTGCCGTCTATGATCATAAAATATCTTCTGTACTGGATTTTACCGGCTTAGCGCAAAAAAATGGTGCGGTACTCAGTCAGGTACGACTCTCGCAGCATAAACATGGCCTGCATGCCTCGCGAATAGGCGCACATTCAACGCATTTATTAATGGCTGCCGATCTGGTTTATGCAGCTTCAGAAGATATCTTACAGCGACTGGCCCCAGAGCAAAGCGCTGTGGTGGCCAATTTGGATATTACTCCAACCGCAGCGGTGGTTCATCATCGTGATGCAGCGATTGATCAACAGCAACTGATCGATAAAATCAAAGCACATTGTTTAGCCGAGGCTTTTCACCCCATCAATGTCAATCAAATCAGTACCCAGTTATTTGGTGATCACACTTATACGCATGTATTAATGCTCGGCTATGCATGGCAAAAAGGCTTAATCCCGTTGTCATTACACGCGCTGCAATCTGCCATCGATCAAGGGGTACTCCCTGTTCAAAACCATCGTGCCTTGAATTGGGGACGAGTTTTGGCCAGTAACAAAGCGGCCTTGAACCTGTTGATGCAACAACCGAGCTTGGACATTCATCATGACGACGATGTAGATGAATTAAAAGCCAAGTATTATGCCGAACTCATCCAGTATCAAAATAAAGACTATGCCGATCGTTTTTCTCAACTGATGGATCGTGTCAGCCAAAAATGCGCATCTTTAGGCATTGAAGATCAGCAGTTGATCAAGGCGGTGATGCATAATGCCTATCGTGTGATGGCTTATAAAGATGAATATGAGGTTGCGCGACTCTATGCGTCAAAAGAGTTTAAACAGAGCCTCAACGATCAGTTTGATCATGTGGCTAAAATCTCGCTCTGGCTCGCTCCACCGTTCTTCTCTAAAGTAAATCCTGATACTGGCAGACCCAATAAAATTAAATTCGGCGCTTGGATATTAAAACTCATGCCATTGCTGGCATCATTTAAATGGTTAAGAGGAAAAATTTTCGATCCATTTGCCATCAACCCGGAAAGAAAAGTAGAGCGTAAAATGGTGGAGGAGTATTTTGACTTAATTGAACATGTACTCACGCATTTAAGCCGCAGTAATTATGCCATCGCCATAGAAACCTGTGATTGCATCTCGCAAGTCAGGGGCTATGGACCAGTAAAACTACAGGCCTTGCAGCAGTATTATCCTCAGCGCGATGCTTTATTAAATAAATTAAAACACGCCAAAAATTTGATCAATATCGCGACCCCAGCTTAGGGTCTGTGGCTCAAACGAAGTGCACACCCGTTATTTGGATTGCAGCAATTCATCAATCCATTGACGGGTGTGCTCTGCATATTCGATCAACCATTCATAGAAGATTTTATGTGCCGGTGAGCGTAGCATGTCATTATGAAAAATCAAATATTCATAAATATTGGTCGATAGCACTTTATCGGTGACTCTAAGCAATTGTTGGTTGGAAAATAAATCTTTGGTGGCTAAACAAGCCCACATCATGGCAATACCTTGACCCGATAAAGCCGCACGAAATGCCAAAT
>JASLIY010000293.1 GCA_030152675.1 Acinetobacter sp. | reverse complement strand
GAACCACCCAAAGCAATGAGTTGAATATGGCGATTGCTCAATTCATGCTTTAATTTTTGGGGTTGTTGTGAAGACATATATAATCCAACTACAGTGGCTTTAAAACCAGCCAACGACGCTTGATGCTAAGGAAAAACCCTCCCAATATAATGAGATTTTACAGAATAAGAAAATTTTATTTATCGATCCTGTTCATCACGGTTAAATTAACGTCAATTCAAGCACTGCCAGAGCCAATAAATAAAGCAGTTAAATCCATCCATCTGATATTAAAAATAAAACTTTTGTATTCAAATAAATGTATCGAGCAGGCAGACTTATTTTTAAAAATCACCGACAACAAAGATTTGGAAAATACGCCAAAGCCGTATTACCATAGCCGCTCATCCATCAAAAGACTGGCACATGATATTAGATACATGGCGAACACTACGAAGATTTGTCTATAACTATTTACATAATGATGACTACGAAACCATTTATAGTCGCTGTTTAAACTATGCCTTGATTATCTTGATTGTGGGCAATGTGGTGGCGGTATTACTTGAATCCGTCAACGACATTTACCTCTCTTATCAGCCGTTTTTTAATGGCTTTGAACACCTTTCGATTATTATCTTTAGCTGTGAATATCTGTTGCGTTTCTGGAGTGTGGTTGAAGCAAAACCAGAACAGGCGGCATGGAAAAGCCGTTGGCAATGGGTGAGCAGTGGTGCGGCGATTATCGATTTACTGGCGATCTTACCAGCGTACTTAAATTTCTTTGTACATATCGATTTGCGTTTCCTACGTATTTTAAGATTATTGCGCCTACTCAAACTGACCCGCTATTTTGTGTCACTGCAAATCCTATTAAGGGTGATCGAGCGAGAGAAAGGTTCATTCCAAGCGGTGATCTTTATTTTGATTATTATGATCGTCATGGCAGCTGCGGGCGTTTATGTGGTCGAGAATAAATCCCAACCTGAGGTATTTAGTTCGATTCCAGCATCGATGTGGTGGGCGGTGGTGACCTTGACCACGGTCGGCTATGGTGATGTGACACCACTGACGCCATTGGGACGTTTTCTGGGGGCATTAATTACTATTCTTGGTGTGGGTTTGGCCGCACTCCCAGCCGGTATTTTAGCCAATGGTTTGGCCAATGAGCTTGAAGCCCGTAAACAACGCTTGGAACAAAAGTTTCAAACTGTGCTTGAAAGTCGGGGTATTGATTTGATCAGTGATAAAAAGACCATTGAAGAAATTCGGCGCCATGTCGGACTGACCCAAGAACAGACCCAAGATATTATCTTGCAGTTGATCCGAGAACAGAAAGAACAGGCGCGTCAGGCGGAGCGGCATCAGTATTGTTACTGTCCCCACTGTGGCAACAAGTTGCCCGATGAGTCATGATTTGCTGCGCGCATTAAGCGGCAGCAGATTTTTTCTCATAGGCCAAGGTGATGAGTAACAGCACTAAGCCGATTAGACTCATGACAATACCAACCCAGATGGGTGCCAACCAACCCATCTGTTGTTGAATCACCCAACCACCTAAAAAGGCACCCAGTGCATTCGCCAAGTTAAAAGCAGAGTGATTCAGGGAGGCAGCAAGGGTCTGCGCTTCACCGGCAATGTCCATCAAGCGCGTTTGTAAAGTCCCTCCCAAACCGATCACCGTCACACCGATTAAAAATAAGGCCAGAAGTGCGGTGTAAAGTTCGCCCATCATAAAGTTGGCCAATACAAAACTACAGGTCGAGCAGATTAAGACCCCGATCATGGTGCGATTGAGGTTGATATCCGCGAGTTTACCCGCGACCAATCCACCAATCACCATGCCCACACCGAGAACTGCCAGCGCGATTGGCACCATGCTGATATCGGCTTGGGTGTATTCGGTCAAAATCGGCGAGACATAGCTATAGACCGCGAACAAACCACCGAAACCGATCGAACCCACGGCTAAGGTCAACCACATATTGATATTTTTAAGCCCAGCCAATTCGGTCTTGATACTGGCCGTGGCTTTGACGGTGAGTTTCGGCACGTAGAGCAACATTCCGAGCAAGCTAATGACCGCCAAGATGGTCGAGAGTAAGAAACCAGCACGCCAGCCAAAGTGTTGTCCCAACCATGTGGCTAAGGGAACCCCGATGACGGTGGCGATGGTCAAACCGAGCATGATCTGAGCAATTGCTGTGGCACGTTTATGCGGGCCAGCCAGTTCAGCTGCGATCAGTGATGCGATTCCGAAATATGCACCATGTGGGAGGCCGGCGACAAAACGAGACAGCAGCAGCATCGATGAGTTCTCGGCAAAAGTGGTGACCAGATTGGCCAAAGCATAAAACAACATCAATAACAGCAGCATGGTTTTACGCGGAACTTTGGCTGAAATGATCGCGATCAGCGGCGCTCCAATTACGACACCGAGCGCATAGGCACTAATAAAGTAGCCTGCTTGCGGGACTGTAATATTGAGGTTGCTGGCGATTTCTTGAATCAAGCCCATGGCGATAAATTCGGTGGTGCCCATACAAAAACCGCCCAAAGCCAAGGCGAAAATGACCCAGTTTAAGCGATAGTCCTGCGGGGATGGATTGTCATGAGGTGGAGACGTCGGTGCTTGATTCAATGGAGTGTTCACGAGCCAAAGATCTCTAGAAAAGAAATGAGCTGAATTTAATCATAATTATGTCGACACTCTACTGTGAAAATGTAATGTAATTCACAGTTAAGTTTTAAAACATGCACTGTAGTTGGGGTAATTCCGCAATTGAACTTGATGTCGGTAATGTTTCATTGAGCGCCAATCTGTTGCGAGATCAGGCTTTGCTTAGTGTGATGCTGAATGTGATTTAAGATTAGTTGTGTGTGTCACCAAAATAACAAAAAACATAAACTATTTAATGCTAAGATTCAGCATGTTGGCTAAAACTGTTGCATGGCTCTGGCCACCGTTAAGCTGATTTGTGATGTGGCATGGTGTTGGGCCGAGATGCTGAGCTCAGGATTGAAAAATAAAACCGAGAACATCCACTGAGCTTAACTAAAACTGAGATGACTTAAAACTGAGATTAACCGAACTCAAAGACTCTAGGATAAGCGATCTATGAATTTTCAAATTGATGCCTTTGGTACGATCGTCATCGCCGTATTGGTGTTATATGTTGGGCGGTTCTTGCTACAGCACATTGGGGTATTGAGAAATTATAATATTCCTGAACCGGTTGCCGGTGGCTTGGTGGCGGCATTGATTGCATTTATTTTATTTCGTTATTTTGAGATCAGTGCCAGTTTCGATGCCGGTATTCAAAATGCCTTGATGCTGATGTTCTTTACTTCGATTGGTCTCAGCGCCAGCTTCGGTAAACTGAAAAAAGGCGGCATGAGCTTGCTGATTTTCTTGCTCTGTGTGACCGGCTATGTCCTGGTACAAAATGCAGTCGGGATGAGTTTAGCCAGCGTATTGGGGCTTGATCCGATCGTGGGGTTGATTACCGGTTCAATTACGCTGACTGGCGGACACGGCACAGCGGGTGCATGGGGCAGTATTCTAGAGCAAGATTATGGCATCCAAGGTGCAGTGGTCTTGGGTATGGCCAGTGCCACCTTTGGCTTGATCATTGGGGGTATCGTTGGTGGGCCAGTGGCTAAGTTTCTGATCAGACGTTATCAACTGGCCGAGCCGAGCAAGGACAATGATGACGATAATGACCAAGACAGCAATCTGCCAGAGGCTGATGTTGCTTCATTTGAATACTCACGTAAAACCCGTCTGATCACTTCGGGTAATGCCATCACCACCTTAGGTATGTTTGCCGCGTGTATTTATGCCGCGAATTTACTTACCCGTTGGAGCGAAGGGCAATGGTTTGAGTTACCGACTTTTGTTTGGGCTTTGGGTTCTGGCGTGTTGCTACGTAATGTGGTGGAGAGTGTCTTTAAGCAACGTATTTTTGACCGTGCGATTGACGTTTTTGGCAATGCCTCACTGTCGCTCTATCTGGCGATGGCTTTGTTATCGCTACAGTTGTGGTTACTCGCCGATCTTGCTGGGCCTTTGGTGATTATTCTGTTGGCACAGACCTTGATTTTGATCCTATATACCGCCTTTGTGACTTTCCGCGTGATGGGCAAGGATTATGATGCTGCTGTTTTGGCTGCGGGGCATTGTGGCTTTGGCATGGGAGCAACACCGACTGCGATTGCCAATATTCAGGCCGTGACCAATATGTATGGCACCTCACATAAAGCCTTTTTGATCATCCCACTGTGCGGTGCATTCTTTATCGACATCATCAATGCTGTGGTGATTCAGACCATTCTGAAGTTCTTTTAGTCCTGATTCATCCTATTGATTTATCTAGACGAGAGTGGGCTTAAGCAGATTTTCATCGCTGCTTAAACCCCGAGGTCGACTGGCCACTAGGCTTCAGTGCGTTAAGCTGGATCATCATCCATGGCGTTGCTATAGAACTTGACACCCAAACGAATACGGTCACGACCTTGGCTCATACGCCAACGATTGGTGTCACGTAGTGAATAGACACAGCCGCAGTATTCTTGTTGATAAAATTCTTCACGTTTGCTGATTTCAATCATGCGACTGGCACCCCCCGCTTTACGCCAGTTGTAGTCCCAGTAAGCAATCTCTGGATAATGCGCGGCTGCACGTTGTCCGCAGTCATTGATCTGCTTCATATTTTTCCAACGGGAAATCCCAAGTGAACTGCTAATTAAACTGTAGCCATGTTCATAGGCATAGCGTGCGGTGCGTTCAAAGCGCATATCAAAACACATCGTGCAGCGAATCCCACGTTCTGGTTCTTGTTCCATGCCTTTGGCTCGCGCAAACCAATTGTCAGTGTCATAGTCACAGTCGATAAAGGGGATCTGATGTTTTTCAGCGAAACGAATATTCTCTTCTTTGCGGATCAGATATTCTTTGACCGGATGAATATTGGGATTATAGAAAAAGATCGCAAACTCGATCTTGGATTCGATCAGTGCCTCCATGACTTCGCCTGAGCACGGCGCACAGCAGGAATGTAGCAGCAGTTTGTCATGACCTGCAGGGAGTTCAAGTTTGGCGCGAAGGGCAGCGGACATGGCGATTCAGGCTCAGCAAAAAACATCATTTATTTTAAGTCGGAACCAGCGCTGGATTTGGCGACTTTGTTGAATTCTTTTCAGTTTAAGCTGAGTTGGCTTCAGTTCGTGTGCCGCTCTTATTTGAAGCCGTGCACCAAAAAAAACACCGCGTCATGTCTATAACGCGGTGGGCACTGTAAGGGAATGGCTGATCGCCATCGATTAAATCCGTTTATTTATTTTTAGTTATTTGAGTTAAATGCCACTTTTGCTGGATTGCATTTTGTCTAAATGTTTGGGGGAGTGATTTTTATGGTTATGAGTAGTGACTAAAATGCACAAGGCATAATTTAATGGATTTAATTTTGTAATATATATTACGCTGAAACAATGATATAAATTTACCCATATCTTGAATTCTTTTCAGTTCAAGCTGAGTTGTATTCAGTTGAAACGCAGGATAAAAGAATCTGCGAGTATTGATGACACAATACTCGCAGCAAGGACCCCTATATTGCCAGTTCACAGACATGATCCAGCATTGACGTGTTTGTTGTTATAGCGCGCATCATTAAATATTTTTGGTGTTGAGACAAACTAATTAATTTCATTGTATACTGAGCAAAATTCATTTTTAGTCCAACATCATGTTAGAAATTCGGCATTTGAAAACATTAACGGCATTACGTGAGCATGGCTCATTGGTTGCTGCCGCCAACGATTTGTGTTTGACCCCCTCAGCGATTTCTCATCAACTCAAAGAGTTAGATCATTGGTTTGGAGTCGAAGTAGTCAATCGTCGTAGTCGTCCGGTGACATTTTCCAATGTCGGGCAGCGTCTACTCAAACTGGCGGATGATGTATTACCTCAGATTCAAATCGCCCATTCCGACATTACCCGGATCGTGCATGGTCAAACCGGAAGGATTATTTTTTCCTCCGAGTGTCATAGTTGTTTTGATTGGTTGATGCCTTTATTAAATCAATACCGTCAACAATATCCTGATGTGGATCTAGATTTCAGCTCAGCTTTTGAGGCCAATCCGCATGAGTTACTGCAAAACTCAGAGTTCGATTTATTAATTACTGCAGATCCGATCAATCTCAAAGGGGTGGAATATTTCCCGATCTTTGAATATGAATCACGCTTGGTCTTGTCCAATACTCATGCTTTGGTACGTCAGGAGCATATTACGGTTGAAGACTTGGCCGAAGAAACCCTGATCACCTATCCCGTCGACAAGCATCGTTTGGATATCATGGCGCATCTGTTTATCCCCGCCAATCTGCAACCGAAACATGTACGTACCACAGATTTGACTCAGATGTTGATTCAATTGGTGGCCAGTGGGCGCGGCATTGCAGCACTGCCTGATTGGGTGGTAAATGAATATGAGCAAAAGGGCTGGGTAACCTCGAAGCGCCTGAGTTGTGTTTCCAAAGAAGGGCTGCGTCGTACCTTATATGCAGGCTTTCGCAGCGAAGACAAAGAGAAGAGTTACTTTGAGGGCTTCCTCAAGCAGTTGGAGAAGTTTTCGCAGAAACGCAGTAGCTATTATTCAAACTAGACTGCAATCAATCCAGTGTGGATTGCACTTTATTCGCGATGCATTATTTGGGGCCAAGTCCGATCAATAAGGACAAGATTCCTGCGGCAATTAAAGGGCCGACCGGTACACCACGCAGTACCGCGACGCCTGCAACAGTACCGAGTAATAAGCCTGCCACCACATCGGGTTGATTGGACATGAGTTTTACTCCACGTCCACCTAACCAAGCCACCAATAAGCCAATGCCAATCGCCAAGAGCGACTTCCAACTCATAAAGGACTTGAGGATGGCGTCGCCAGGAATCTTACCACTGGCAATTGGGGTCAAGACGCCGATGGTCAGGATGATAATCCCCACATGTAGGCCATAGTCTTGCAGATAGGAGAAATATTCACTGAGTGGTGTGATCCGGAAAATGATCAGGACTGCGGCAGCGATGGTCACCGCAGTGTTATGACTGAAAATCCCACAGCCGAGTAAGACCAACAGCACGATGAGATTAAAGTCCACACTGGAAAGGCTCATAAAGTTCAACAAGATTGATTAACGGGTTAGGGGTGTATTATACGGTGTATCGCGGATTTGGCGATGTGTCAGCCTTACTTTGAGCTGATCTGTTCGCTCTCGGGTATCACTCGACTTGCTCCAGCAGTGGATTTGGTTAGAATAAAGCCCCCCTGAATGAGGATATCTCGATGTTGTTGGAAAAAATGCTGCAATCCCAAGGCTTTGGATCGAGAAAACACTGCCAGCAGTTGATTAAAGCGGGTGCAGTGAGCATTGATGCTGAGGTGATAACGCAGCCCAAGCACAACATCGACCCAGAAAACTGTCATTTTCGCGTGTATCACCAAGACTTTGTTTATCGCGAACAGGTTTATATCGCACTGCATAAACCAGAAAATTATGAATGTTCTCACCAAGCCACACATCATCATAGTGTCTTTGACTTGTTTGATGATGTATTGATTCAACGTGGTCTACAGTGTGTCGGGCGTTTGGATCAGGACACCACTGGACTCTTGCTGCTCAGTGATGATGGCCGTTTTATTCAAGCCCTCACCCATCCAAAAAAACATGTGCCCAAGGTCTATCAAGTGCAATGTGCTGATCCGATTGATGCCGCGCAAATCCAAGCGCTAACCCAAGGGGTAGCGCTCAGAAATGAAAAAGGGATCTTTGCCGCGACCGACGTGCATCTATTGGATCGTCAGCAACTCAGTATGACGGTACATCAAGGCGTATATCATCAAGTCAAACGTATGCTGGCCGCAGTCGGAAATAAAGTCGAACAGTTGCACCGCGCTCAAATTGGTCAGTTGAGATTGGATGATCTCGAAAAAGGCCAGTGGATCTATTTAGATGAAGCGCAAATCTTGGCGGCAAAGCAACAGCAGGCGCTCTAAGATCGGCGCTTGGACTTGGAGTAGCGGCGATACATTACTGTAAAAAACAGTGATAGCTTTGGAATACGTCATCTTTGATAAAGCCCATTTTTTCATACAGGCGCTGTGATTCGAGATTGTCCTTTTGCGTTTCCAAGCTGATACGCAATGCATTTTCATGCCGAGCAAAGAGGATCGCTGTGTCGATCAGTTGCATGTCCGAGCCTTGGCGGCGATAAATCGGCGTGACGTAAACATCATCTAAAATGTAGTAACTACCACAAGCAATTGAAGAAAAACCGAGATACAGCAGTACAAATCCAGTCAACACCTCATCCTTGAGATGAACAAAGATGACACTTTCTTTGTTTTCAAAGCGCTGTTTTAAAAATTTGAATGAGGTTTCGATATCGGAAGTCACGCCATAGAATTGGCGATATTCATCAAATAATACGGCGAGTTGATTGAGGTCTTGAATGGTTGCACGTCTGACAATCATGGGCGCTCTCTTTTGGCATTTTTATTCTGAGTCGAGAGAGCATAACCAATATTTGAATCTGAAATAAAGCGTTTATGTAAGCCAAGTCAAACGGATGTGGTTTTATTCTAAGTGCTTGGTTTCACCTAAAAGTGCATTCAATTCAGCAAAAATGTCTTCATCGTCAAGTTCAATCGTAGCAGGGGAATCTTGCGCAATTGGCTCAACAGTAATCATCGATTGTTCTTGTTTGGCCTTCTTGAGTTTCAGCAGTTGATCCATATTAATGCTCTGATTTTCAATAGCAAAAGGAATGGATTTAGTTAAAACCACTTGTTTGAAAAACAAACGCACCGCTTGTGCAGGGGTAATGCCGAGTTGCTTGAAAACAGCAAAGGCTTGTTTTTTTTCTTGTGAATCAAGCCGGACTTGATAGACTTCTGTTTTTCTCATAAAAAGACCAAACAACATAAAGTTGGAATACACATTTTAAACAAAGCCCATGTAATTTCAACG
>JASLIY010000265.1 GCA_030152675.1 Acinetobacter sp. | reverse complement strand
GGTTGAACCTTTTGGCAATTTGGATGTGCAAATTGAAGCGACCCTGATTGCTACCTCGATCGAGTCTAAAGATATGAATATTATTATTGATTTACTCAACAATATGCCTGAAGTACGGCATGCTTATTGGGATAAAAATATCAGCGTCTAAGCTTGATCATAGGTCAGTCTTATTTCCTCGCTTTTCAATCGTTCAAGCCCAGCCGTTGCTGGGCTTTTTAAAGCTAATTTTTCTTTGATGTATTCAGGATCAAGAATGAATAACTTGATTAAGGAACTGGCTGCACCTGAGGGTCTTCTTAGGCCTTGTTCCCAAGATTCTAAAGTACGTTTAGATATCCCTAAGATTTTAGAAAATTGTTCTTGGGTGAGTTGTGCTTTCCTTCGAGCTAAAGCTACATCTGTTTCGGTGATCATTGTTCTTCGAACTGGATTATTTGCAAGCATATCATCAATACCTTGCAGAATTTCCGCTTCAATATCTCTTGTCGCTTCAAAAGCTTCTAGTTCTTTATCAGTCATTCAATGAGTCATTTAACTTCTCCACTAATAGTTTCAGCGTTTTCTTACTCAATTGATTCAGCTCTTTTTTACTGTATAGAGTAAGCAGCCATATTTCACCATTTTCTAGGCGATTGTAGTAAATGATTCTTACACCACCTTGTTTTCCTCGTCCATCACTAGACCACCTAAGTTTACGAATACCCCCTGATTCTGGTTCAACATTGCCAGCATCAGGATGTAAGGAGAGATATGAGAGGTGGTGATGATAAGCGGGTGCTGGCGCTAAAGCGTAAATCAAGTTGCAATGAAGTGAGCGTATTCCGATGGATGCAAAGCACAGCATGCTTGTCACGCGTTAAGATTGATTTCTGCGAACAACACAGAGAACGATGCGCATGTTTAAGCCCCGCAATCAGTATTTCTATTTCTATCAAATTGCAGATATCTTATTTACCGGATCATGTCGCGCTATCGGCATATTGTTGGCTTGGATCATGATCAATATCGAACAGTTACATGCGCAATTCGGTTGGCTGGTGACGCTTTCATGGTTGAGCCAAGTGCTGGTCTTGGTCGGGCTTAGTTTTGTAGCGGATCGTTTAAATTCCAAAATCACCTTACACCTATGCAGCGCACTGGGGCTAGTATCAATGTTGTTTTTGCAGCTTGGTGAACGCGTTTCCACCGCTAAACTAGCGGTGGTTTTTTTGATCACCTCGGTACTGAGCATTGTGATTCAACCGATTGGATCGAGTATTGTCCCGACATTATATAAAGGTCAGCATGTTCAGGCAGGTTTTCGTATTCGAGGCTTGGTTAATTCACTGAATATGGTCATGGGTGCGGTGATTTCTGGTTTTATTATTCAAGCATTTAGCCCGGAACAGACCATTCTAATCCTGAGTTGCAGTATGACAGTTGCGGTGTTGATCTGGAGGCAGATGAAGATCAAAGAGATTCAAAATACGCAAAATGAGTCGCCAGTCACATATTCAGCACTCACTGCAATACGAGCTTTGCTTTTGAATCAATTAGAACGGATGCTGGTCCTGATCTCTGCGCTGGCCAATTTCATTCTGACACCCACTTTGATGTATCTCACCCCAATATTGGTACTGGCGTATTATCAGCGCACTGCCTTAGAACTCGGTATTGCGGAGGGTATGTTTGGGATGGGTATGCTACTGGGCAGTGTGCTGGTGCTGGGTTTGAAATCCAGACTGAGTGTCCGCTACAGCAGTGTCTTGAGTTTAAATTTGGTCGCCGTCGGCTTGGCTTTGATTTTTGCCTTTCATCAGATTGAATGGCTATATGTTGGACTCGCTATGACGGGCGTTGGCGCAGTAATCTTTAATATCAACACCACCAAAATTCGCTGCTCTGCCACACCAGAAAAATTACGCAATGCCTTTGAGTCGATCTTCTTGGCGGTATGTTTAATTCCGATCCCATTCGGGATTGCATTTGCGACGTTGATGGTGGAGTCAAATCATTTAAATCTAATTTTGGGCTGCTTTGCAGCCCTAATCTTTGCGGCTTCAGTGATCCTATTCTTCTCAAAAAAATTTAAATATGTCAGCGCACTAAGTGATGCTGAACTACTTGAGTGTTATCCCAAAATATTTGTAGATGCTTATGTCGGTCGTGGAAAATGATATTGTTGTTGAATTAGTTTTGAGTGCGCATAACAGGCGCGTAGATGATTAAACGTGTGTGATTTTCCTGATCAAAAGTAAAAGATGTATATTGGAATTGCTCAACCGCGTCATTGATTAAAAACGCGCGTATGCCACTACAGGATGGGTAAATATCATGCTGATGCCACATTTGATTAAATTCGGCGGAAGACTGTATTAAATGCTCGATCATGCTTTGAACCTCAGCATTATTTTTATTTATGGCATAATCACGACGAAAACTTGCCAACAAACGAGATGCATCAAGTTTCCAATCCTCAAATAGCACCTGAAACGCTGTGCTTGAAAATAACAACCATAAAAAATTGCACTGATACGGCGGGGCCTTAGAGAAATTAAAATATTGATCTGCACGTAGATTAAATGCCAACACATCCCAATTTAAATTGAGCGCATAACATAAATAATCTGCAGGAAAATCATCCATAATACGTTGAACCGACTCAGGAACACGCTGCTCAGTCACACTAGTTTCCAAGGGGGAGCGCATGCAAGTCAATAGATAAAGGTGCCGTCGCTCGGCTTCATTCATTTGAAGTGTTTTTGCCAATTGATCTAGAAATTGAGTCGATACCCCAATCTCTCGACCTTGTTCTAACCAGGTATACCACGTCAGTCCGACACCGGCCAAAGCCGCAACTTCCTCACGACGTAAGCCAGGTGTGCGGCGACGTTTAGTCTGGGTTAGACCGACCATCTCAGGGCGAATGCTCTCTCGCTTATGTTTGAGGAAATCTGCGAGTTCTGGACGTGTTCTTTGACGTTGTGGCATAAGACTATCAGTATGAG
>JASLIY010000245.1 GCA_030152675.1 Acinetobacter sp. | reverse complement strand
ACACTCGGGGTCACACTCGAGACCAAGACATGCTTGAGTTTGACTTGTAGGTATTTAATGCGCTTATCCCCATTGGCACGATAAAAATCAATTTGCACCTCATCAAAGGTATAGCCAGCAGAGCATGCCTCCCAAAGCTTCGGACTGGTCGCATCCAAGTCTTTGACAAAGATCATGTCCGAATGCTCGACCCGTTCAGCCGTATGCCCACCGACACTGGAGGAGGTTGCAGACTTGGGTTGGCGAATGTTATGCGCCCATGAATTGACCTCCAGCCAATCCTTGTGCTCCGCATCACGCGACTCACCGTCGACTTTATATTTTCCTAAAAATTGAATGTATATATCTTTCATAGCAAATATCCATTGTTGTTAAATTTATAATTGACGCTGGGTTGTGGTTTAAGCCAAGGACTGAGGTAACTCAGTGACCAGTCGTAACGACACTGACAACTCATCTAGCTGAAAATGTGGTCTTAAAAAAACCACGGACTTGTAGTGACCTGGCGCAGCAGGATTTTCTACAACTTTGACCGATGCTTCACGCAGCGGATATTGCGCTTTGGCTTCCTGAGATGCGCCATCGTCGAGCAGCACATATTGAGACAACCACTTATTTAAAAATGCTTCTACATTGCCGGCGGAGGCAAAGCTACCGACCTTATCGCGCATCATGGCTTTGAGATAATGCGCGATACGGGAAACCGCCATGATGTATTGGATTTGACTCGACAATGCCGAGTTGGCATTGGCACTATCGCTATTATATTTCTTCGGTTTCTGTGTGGATTGGGCGGCAAAGAACGCAGCATAATCAGTGTTTTTACAGTGGACTAACGGTACAAAGCCCAAGTCACTGAGTTCTTTTTCACGGCGATCGGTGATTGCAATTTCAGTCGGGCATTTAAATGACACTTCACCATCACTGGTTTTAAAAGTATGTACCGGCAAGCCTTCGACCAAACCGCCGCCCTCAACCCCTCGAATCGCTGCACACCACCCATAGAGATCAAAGGCATTGGTGAGACGAGTACTCAAGGCGTAGGCTGAGTTCATCCACAAATATTCATTGTGATCTTCACCGGATACCGCCTCAACAAAATTAAAGCCTTCGGTGCTCATGCCCTCCTTCGGATGATAGGGCAAGCGTCCTAGCACCCGTGGCATGGTCAATGCCACATAACGGGCATCATCACTGTCCCGAAATGAACGCCACTGCACGTATTCAGCTGTTTCAAATATTTTCGATACATCGCGTGGCCGATCAATATCGGTAAAGGATTCCAAACCCAAGAGATCAGAGCTGGCGGCTGAAATAAATGGGGCATGTGCTGCGGCCGCGATATGGGAGATCTGTTCTAAGACATACAGATCTGAGGGTGTACGATCAAACTCAAAATCCCCCACCAGTGCTGCATACGGTGCGCCCCCAAAGGAGCCATACTCTTCTTCATAGACTTTTTTAAACAACGCACTTTGATCAAAATCCGTGGCACTCTGAAAGTCTTTGATCAGCTCTTTCTTGGTGGTGTTGAGCATCATGATTTTGATCAGTGGATTAGATGGCGTCTCTTGGCAGAAATAATATAAACCGCGCCAGGTGGACTCCACTTTTTGAAACTCAGGATGATGCATAATCTGACTGAGTTGGGTCGAGATCAGTGCATCGATTTCTGCGATACGTTTGTCCAAAGACAAGGTCATGTTATCGGAGACTAAAATAGTGCCTGCCATCACTTCCTGTGCCAATGTCCCGATCAAACGCTTGGCTCGATCATGTTCTGCATCACTACGTGCAATTCGACTACGCTCCACAATTTCATCGAGCAGACTGGCCTGACTGTGCGGTGTATCGATCGTCGAGGTGTCTGCGTTTAACGGTGATGACGCTGACGCATGTAAATTACTCATCACTCACTCCTTGATCCCCATGTTCTGCCTCAGCACTGAGCTTACGCACCTGATCAGTATTGTTGAGGACTTCATCGAGTAGATCTTCAAGTCGTTCATTATTCGAAATCTTGTTGCGTAAATCGGTTAAACGCTCGCGCGCTTGCAACAACTGGCGTAATGGATCGATTTGTTGCACCACCTGCTCCGGCCGAAAGTCATCCATCTGGTTAAAACAAAGATCGACCCCCATGCTACCGCCCTCCTCAGTCAATGTGTTTTCAACACGAAATGCAGCGCGAGGTGCCAGAGAGCTCATGACGTCATCGATATTTTCCAGATCTACATTGATAAATTTTTTGTCTTTTAATTTCGCTTTCTCCAAGGTCGAGGCCGCAGAAAAATCGCCCATCACCCCCACAACAAAGGGCAACTCTTTAACTTCGGTGGCATCACCGACTTCAACGTCGTAGGTCAGTTGCACACGTGGCGGGCGAACGCGTTGTAGTTTTTTTTGAACACTTTCTCGTTTTGCCATTTTTATTCCTTATTGAAGCAAAATATTTTTAATTTGAACCGCTTAAAAAGAATCAAACGGATTATTGCTGCTTGGAGCGGCCACTTTAGGTGCGGCTTTCGCTTTTGCGACGGGTTTCGCCACCGGTTTTTTATAGGTCGGTTTTGGCCGGCGTTTGGCAACCGCTTGGGTCACGGGCTGCGTGGCTGTGCTTGTCATTGTTTTGGTACTGCGAGGTGCTGTGCTTTCAATATTTTGGATTAATGTTTTTGCTGCGGGATAAGTCGTATCGGCCAACAAGGTTCTGGACTGTTGATTGCGCATTTGCAGCAGTGCGTTATTGGCCAACTGCGCGCCAATCAAGAACTTGGTATCGGTCAAACTATGACTACGTACTTGCTGGCTTTCCAACTGATTGATCAAACTCAAACCACGTTCATTCATCCCCAATTGTTGAAAGCGTTGCGCGGCTTGGATGAGATAGGCATTGCGATTATCTTTGTTTTTTTTATCACAGACCTGAGCATAGATCCCAATCAGTTGCGCGTCAGTCAGCCCTTGCGCCAATGGATAGTCTTTTAAGCATCCTCGTTTTAACTTTACATCTTCAGCATGGATCACCTGACTCATACTGATGCTTAAAATTAGAATATTTAACAGTATTATCTTTTTCAAATTGTTCTCATCCCTGTATATTGTTTTTGATTATTTTTTCAACTTTTCTGAGCAAAACTAAAGATTCAATGTGAATTATTATTTAAAACATCTTCATAATTTTTAATAAAATATCTTAAAACACCGACCAGTCGTCAAGTTTCTTTGTGTAAATCTTTGACTAACCTACCCTGTAATGCTTGACAACACACAAACATGAAACATTTTCTGATAATTTATTTTTATTTCAGTACTTTTTTTGAGTAGAATAAGATCAATATCAAATTAAGAAAAACTAAACAGCTATTTTTATTCAGAATTTTATAAGCAACTCAATTTAAACAACGCCAACTCAAATTTGCTGCGAGATTGACGCGCTTGATTGAACCCATGACTGAACACTGTGATTGAAAACAAAATTGCAAAACAACGATTTATACAACGCATACAACGATAAGAAAAACGAGAGATCGAATGAACAATTTAAAAATATTGATCACCAAACTGTCGCCGCCTGCCCGCACTGCCTTGCAAAACGCCGCGAACTTTTGTATTGCACAACACCATTATGAGATCGAGTGGGAACACCTGTTTCATCAACTTCTCAGTCAACGCAGCCGCAATGACTGTGTTGTTTTACTGGAAAAATACAAAATCTCAGCCGCTGCACTGCGCGATGATCTAGAACACAGCATTCAGCAACTTCCCAAAGGCAATCAGCGTACCCCGATCTTTGCAGTTTCAATTGTTCGTTTACTGGAACAGGCTTGGCTGCTCGCCTCGGCCGACCAAGTCCCCGTGATTCGCAGTGCGCATCTGCTGATCGCATTACTCACCGCAGCAGATTTGTATCAACTCGCCATGCGGGCTTCAAGTCTTTTTGATCTGTTTCCGATCGACACCTTAAAGCATAAATTTTTAGATTTTTGTCAGCACAGCACTGAACATTCCGATCCCGCCAACACACACACTCAAACAGACGCAGCCCCACACGCCCAAGCAGGCCGTGCCTCGACTTCAAGCGCTTCTGCTTCAACGTCAACAACAGCCCTCGATCAACACACGGCAACAACGCCGCCCTCGCAAACCCCAGCCTTAGATCGCTACACCATCAACCTCACCCACAAGGCACAACAAGGGGGCATTGACCCCGTGATCGGACGTGAGTTTGAAATCCGCTTGATGCTGGATATTTTGATGCGCCGACGGCAAAACAATCCGATTTTAACCGGTGAGCCGGGGGTGGGGAAAACTGCAGTGGTCGAAGGCCTTGCCCTCAAGATCGTCAACAACCAAGTGCCTGAGGCTTTGCAGAATGTCCAGATTCATCTCTTAGATATGGGGCTGCTACAAGCGGGTGCCAGTGTGAAAGGTGAATTTGAAAGCCGCTTAAAACAGGTGATTGCAGAAGTGCAAAGTCGCCCTGATCCGATCATTTTATTTATTGATGAAGCGCACAATCTCATTGGTGCTGGTGGTCAAGCTGGTCAAAATGATGCAGCCAACCTATTAAAACCAGCGCTCGCTCGCGGAGAGCTCAGAACCATTGCCGCCACAACGTGGGCCGAATACAAACAATATTTTGAAAAAGACGCCGCGCTGAGTCGACGCTTTCAAGTGGTCAAAGTCGAAGA
>JASLIY010000221.1 GCA_030152675.1 Acinetobacter sp. | reverse complement strand
CGCTATGCGCATATTACTGCTGAGCTACAAGCGGTCCGCGCATGCCGCAATCTTTTGAGAAAGCAAAGTGATTGGAGCAAAGAAGATTGTTATGCCTGTTCTTATTGGCAAATCGGTAAGTCTGATAGCGAACGAATGTCTAAAGTGATCGATGATTAAGTTGCTTTGATGCAGACTACGCCCCACCAGCATCCCCCACCACTTGGTTTTGCTGCGGCAGTAACTTGGCGCCACAAGTGAATTGGTCGCCAACAAATGCCACGGCGACACCATCAAAGATCACGTGATCATTGGATTTGATCAGGGTGGACCAGACATTACATTTAGGGCATAAAAAGCCATCACCTGCACGTAAAAACAAACTGCCGGCTTGGGAACTTCTCATTTGTGTGGAATTAACCGCACCACCATGATCGGTGCTTGAGCCATGTATAGCAAATGCCTTCATCTCATTATTCTTTTTGGCGATTTTGAAGCAAAAAAGCTAGCATGGATCATACTCACTCACAACATATTCCCTGTGAATAAATACTGACTCAAAATTACTTGATCCAAGATAAATCAGCGCTGAATCCTGTGACATCAATACCTTCGCCTGATATGGTTCGCATCATGTTGCAGCACTGCTCAATTATTCAAACAATTAAAATCACATTTAAAACAAAAAACTTGTTAAAAAAAAGTGTTTTACACATTGTAATTGCGCGCAATACCTCGCAAAATCCCCATCAATTTTGCAACGCCCATTCAGGTGACTACATGTTAAAAAAAATTGGTGAACTCACCTTTAAACTTTCAGGCTGGCAGCATCATGTTGAGCCAGGTATTTTAGAAGACAAACAAGTCCTGATCGGTTTTGAACATACCTCAATGATGGATGCCGTACTGTCTCTTGCGCTATTTCAGATACAGCAAATCAAAATTCACACCTTAATGAAAAAAGAGCTATTTAAAGGACCCTTAAAACCCTTTTTAAATGCGATCGGCGCCATTCCCGTCGATCGTAAAGCCAATCAAGACATCGTCAGCCAAATGGTGACTTTGTTTCAACAAAATCAAAAATTCAATTTAGTGATCGCACCAGAAGCCACCCGTGCCAAAAATGGTGAAGCACGCAAACCTATTCGGACTGGATTTTGGCATATCGCCAAAGCCGCCAATGTGCCGATCGTGCTGATGTTTGCCAATTCAAAGACCAAGAAAGGTGGTATTTTCGCCAAGATTTATCCCTCTGATCTCGATACAGATTTGGCTGAAATCAAACGCCTCTATCTACACCATACAGGTTTGGAGATTATTATCCCTGAAGCATCGACTCAAAAATAAAACTCACAACGACGCTTAAGCCACTCGTCTGCGGCATTCGTATGCGAGTGGTGAAAAAAGCACAACGCCAATAATTTTCAAAAAAAACAGCTTATGATAGAATCCATCTCATTTGATCAGGCATAGAGCCGATCTTTTAGGTAGGAGCACATTTAACATGGCGGGTCATTCTAAGTGGGCCAATATTAAGCATCGTAAAGCGAAACAAGATGCAAGTCGTGGTAAGGTTTTTACTAAATACATTCGTGAATTGGTGACAGCAGCACGTTTGGGTGGTCCAGATGCAGCGAGCAACCCTCGTTTACGTGCTGTGGTGGAAAAAGCACTTTCTGTCAATATGACACGCGATACCATTAACCGCGCAATCCAACGTGGTGCCGGTGGTGAGGATAATGATGATTTAAAAGAAATCACCTACGAAGGTTATGGCGTAGGTGGTGTTGCAGTCATTATTGAAACGATGACGGACAACCTCAACCGTACCGTTCCTGATGTACGTCACTGCTTCTCAAAAACCAATGGTAACTTAGGTACAGCGGGTTCAGTTGCGTACATGTTTACCAAACGCGGTGAGATTAGCTTTGAAGATGTCTCTTTAGAAGACAAAATCATGGATGTTGCGCTTGAAGCTGGTGCTGAAGATATTGAAATCTCTGAAGATGAAATCTTAGTCATCACCACACCAGAAAGCTTTGGTGAAGTTCAAGATGCTTTAACTGCAGCAGGTCTAAAATCAGACAATGCTGAAGTCATCATGAGCCCATCGACTAAAGCTGAAATCACTGATATCGATCAAGCCAAACTCATCATGAAAATGATTGATATGCTTGAAGATCTTGATGATGTTCAAAACGTCTATACCAACGTTGATTTCTCTGACGAAGTTCTAGCGCAGTTAGATGCCTAAAACCAAATCCTGTTAAAACCAAAAAACGCACCATCAACATATGGTGCGTTTTTTTATGCCTTAATGCTTATTGAGGTTTATTGATGTTTATTGATGCTTCACTCTAGGCTCTGCTGACATTTGATCTAGGGTTACTGCAGTCGCTATTTTGCCAATTAGACCTTACTCAATAAAGCAGCACAGTTAAATACATTATATTCTTTGATCACGAAACTTGAATGCAGTGCCACCACGTGTTCGATTTTCCCCATGCGTTTTAGTAAAAAGTCACTATAGTTCTCCATATCTCTAGCCACAACTTCGACCAGGAAATCTGCGGACTGACCTGTGACTAAAAAGGCATTGATGACTTCGGGAATACTTTCTAATTCTTCTAGAAACTGTGCAAAGGTATCACTGTCGTGCTTGCTCAATGAGACCTGTAAAATAATATGCAGTTTAAAGCCGAGTTTCTCATAGCGAATATCACGTTTTAGGCTACTGATAATATCGGTATCGATGAGATGTTTAATACGACGGTGTACGGAACTGACGGATAAATTCACCCGTTCTGAAAGTTCATTTAAACTCAAGTCTTCGTGGGTCAGTACTTCTAAGATATGTTTATCAAAACGATCAAGTTCCATCATGGGCTCCAATATTATGCTTGAGTATTTTTGGATGATGAAAGCTTATCATGCAAGTTTAAATGATTAACTCTTTTGATCATGTTTGATGCAGGGTTTGAGAGAATATATATGGGGCTTGCTCCGACAGTCATTGCTTTGTAAGCCTTAACCTTTGCCTATAAACTTGTGGTCTATAGCGTCCTGAGTCGAATTGAGACCTTTTGGGCAGTGAGCAGTTTTCTCCCAAAT
>JASLIY010000169.1 GCA_030152675.1 Acinetobacter sp. | reverse complement strand
CTGGCAACTGCCCCTATCGAACAGTTTTGCGATTATGATTCAATTTAAAAATATTTCGAAAGATTATCAATTGAAAGGTCAACGTGTTCGAGCACTTGATCAAATCAATTTGGATATTCCTGCGGGGAGTATCTTTGGCATTATTGGCTATAGTGGTGCGGGAAAAAGCACTCTGATCCGTTTGATTAATTTACTTGAGCGCCCAACTGAAGGCCAAGTGATTATTCAAAACCAAGATTTTACTGCACTTGATGCTGCGAGTTTAAGACAGCAACGCAGCAATATCGGAATGATTTTTCAACATTTTAATTTACTTGAAAGCAAAACTGTGGCGGAAAATATTGCATTGCCACTGAAATTACTCGGCCGCTCTAAAGCCGAATGTGAACAACGCGTCGATGAGTTATTGCATTACGTTGGCTTAGAACAAAAAAAACAAGCCTATCCTGATGAGCTCTCTGGCGGACAAAAACAACGTGTCGGGATTGCCAGAGCCTTGGCCAATCATCCGCATATCTTGCTCTGTGATGAGGCGACCTCTGCCCTCGACCCACAAACCACGCGCTCAGTATTGGATCTACTGAAAAAAATTAACCAAGAGCAAAACATCACCATCGTCATGGTGACACATGAAATGGAAGTGATCGAATCGATCTGTGATTATGTCGCGGTCATGGAAGCCGGCAAAGTGGTTGAAAGTGGTAGTACTTTAGAGATCTTTAGCCAACCGCAGCACAGCACCAGTAAAAACTTTATCTCCACGGTTCTGCAACAGCAATTGCCTGTGAGCATTTTAGAACGTCTTGAAAATCAAAATCATCACAGTATTTATTGCCTACAATTTTTAGGTCAATCCGCCCAAGAACCGGTGGTGCAAAGCATGCTCAAGCAGTTTGATATTCACTTTAATATTCTGTTTGCCAACATGAAAGAAATCCAAGGCAAAGTGATCGGTCAGATGTTTGTACAAATCCTCGGTGAGGCTGCTGTGATTACTCAAGCTGTGGCATATCTGGAACAGCATCAAGTCCGCGTCTTACAAACAGGAGCTGAGTCATGAGAGAGCTCATCGTACAACTACTGACCCAACTCACCGCGCCGTTTTGGACCAGCAGCGTATCCATCGATCAATTTGTCACTGCGATGCAAGAAACCCTGCAAATGGTTTTTTTCGCCATGATCTTTGGTGCGATTTGGGGCTTTATCCAAGCGATTATTTTATTGGCAACGCGTAAAGAAGGCATATTACCCAACCCCGTGATTTACCATGCGCTCAATCCAATCGTAAATGGATTACGTTCCCTGCCCTTCATTATTTTATTAATCGCGCTGATCCCACTGACCAAGATAATCGCTGGCAGTTATATCGGGACTTGGGCTGCGATCGTGCCATTGACGATTTATATTGGTCCATATATGGGGCGTTTAATCGAAAATTCTCTACTCGAAGTCAATACCGGAATTATTGAATCGGCACATGCCATGGGTGCATCCCCTTTACAAATCATTTTTAAATTTGTGATCCCAGAGGCACGGAGCTCACTCATCCTCAACCTCACCACCGCGTCCATCAGCTTACTGGGTGCAACCGCCATGGCAGGTGCCGTTGGCGCAGGCGGTATCGGTGCTTTGGCCATCGATTATGGATATTACCGTTTTGATAATAGTGTGATCATTCTGACTGTGATCGTGTTGCTCATCATGGTGCAATTGATGCAGATGTTTGGCGAATGGTTGGCCAAGCTCAGATAATCTCAGACCTCAAATAAAAATAAACCACTCAATATCCCAATCCCAATAACGCCAGTGAAATCAACCTTCACTGGCGTTATGTTTAAATCATCTCGAATGGCTTTGTGAAACCTCAGCCCCTATTCAAAATAGCCAAATGTACCGGCTCGAAAAGAATAAATCGCCTTGCTATGCTCAGCGTCTTTTTTCAAGCACTCATCTGCTGTTGCACGGAGTTTTTCCTGCATGGCATCCCATAGGTCTGCACTGAGCACATTCAGTTTATGGACTGAATTGATACTTAAGTGCTCAAATGCAATCGAACCCTGTAAATAAACCGTGTCGGCATCAAATAGGTTTTTTAGCCCCGCGTTGAGCTGTGCTTTAACACCAGCAACTAAATCTTGTTTCTGTTCAAGTAAGGCTGCTGCTGATGCTGAAGAAACCGTTTTTAAGTAGACCATACCATTTTCTTCAGTCAGCATTTTTAAGCGCTTCATTTCAAATAGGACAGAGCGAGGATGTTTTTCGGTCGAGATTTGATTGACCAAGGCATCAAAGCCATGCTCACCTGCGACGGTGATTGCATTGGGATATTTTTTTGTTTGCCATAATTGCAGCACCCGTAGCGCCAAGCTCATCGGTGTCTGCACTGTGCTCAGCGGAATATGCTGATGCTTATTCTCTTGTTTATATTCACTTACATCGCGTCGATGCAAACCAGAGATCAAACTCATAGATGAGTCGGTTTTTTTCTGCTTGATTGTGTCCAATTCATCAATCGCTGCATTATAAAAGAGCGGTTTTAAGGCACTGCTCAATTCCGCATAGCCCACCCCAGCCTTAATCAACCAAGCAACAATCCCCTGCATCAAATCCAAACTGCATGCCAATGTCGTGTCTGCTTCATGCGAACTGACCATTGATTCATTTACAGCTTCTGTATCTGTTGTTGCACATGGGCTTAAGAACTGATGCATACAAGGCACCTCAAGTAAAAATATTCTATTAATCAATATGTTAAATAATAACATTGGCTTTAAAATACGCAAATTTACTGGTTTATCTCCAGATCCAACGACCAGTCTTGATCATTTTATTATTTTCGTTGCGGTCTATTTTAGACTGGATTGATATTGTTATTTTCATGTTTAAATACAGCAACTTAAGACAACAATAGTTTATAAAAATTAACAACAGTCTATCCAAACAAAGCACTACCTGTATTTGAATACATATTTAAAGACATAGTTTTAAACACAGCGCTTTCTCGACGCTTTTAACCTCAATATCAGCTTATTCTTGAGACAAAAAAATCAGCAGTCACATGTCATACATGCGACTGCTGATCCTCAACTGATCTCGATGTCATCGATGAAGTCAACCTCATCGAAACACAGTGATTAAAGTTTTTTAGCGCCTGTGATTTCAACGCTAACGCGACGATCTGGCTGTAAGCAAGATTTCTGCGCGGCGCCACTTTTGATGTCATAACAACCATTGGTCAATGGTTGGCTTTTACCTGCGCTTGCGAAACTGATTACTTGGGCTGGCATGCCTTTTTGAATCAAATACTGACGTACTGTTTGTGCACGTTGTAGACCCAATTGTTGATTGTAGGCCTCTGAACCTAAGCGATCGGTATGACCCACCAAGTGAATTTTATCGACACTGGCATAACCCGATGCAATCCCATTGGCCAAGTTTGCAAGTTCAGCCTGACCTTGTGGCAGTAAATCTGCTGGGCTTGAACCATCAAATTTAAATAAAGCATCTGCACTCAAGTTTAAAACTTCAGTGGCAGGAACAACTGCAGGGACAATCACATTTTGCTTCGGATAAAGAAAGTTTTGGCAGTCCTCACCTTTCCAAGACAAGCGTTCAGATAAGGTCTCTTTGTCAAAATCGATACGTAACTGGCAACGTTTATACTCTTGGCTATTCGGGACACGAATATCTAAAACATAGTTCCAAGTTTTAACGAAGAACAAACCTTCACTAAAATGTGGATTACCCAATAAATGACGGAATTG
>JASLIY010000349.1 GCA_030152675.1 Acinetobacter sp. | reverse complement strand
CCAAGGGCGCACCTAAACTGAGGTTTTCACGGATGGTGCCGTAAAACAGGTGCGCATTTTGATTGAGTAAGCCCATATCGCGACGTACATCCGCAGGGTCGATCAATGACAGGTCCAATCCATCTAAATTTACTTTTCCTTTGAGGGGAAATTGCATCCCTGAGAGTAGCTGTAACAGGGTGGATTTTCCTGCGCCATTACGTCCCAAAATTGCAATTTTCTCCCCCGCTTTGATCACTAATTTTGAAATCGCCAAGCTTGGTTTGGGATCTTCATCTGTATATTGAAACAGTACATTGTTGAGTAGATATTCGCCATGTAATGCCGCTTTATGAACCAAGTGAGCATGATCGGGTTGATCCACGTTGCGACGCATCAGCTCATCTAAACTGGTCTTCGCCACCTTGGCCTGTTGTAAGCGAGACAAAATGCCAGTCATCTGTGAGATTGGCATTAACATGCGAGAGGACAAGATCGAGCAGGCAACCAAAGCACCGGTGGTCATGTCGCCTTTCATCACTGCAAAGCAACCGACTAAAACCACAATGGCAAAAGTCAGTCCCTGAATCTTTTGGGTCCATGCCGTGAGAATCCCGACGATTTTTCGTTGCTGCATACTGATGTCTGCAGAGACCTCATTCATATGGTTCCACTGATTTTGAAAACGTGATTCAGCACGCAGCAGTTTGATATCTTCGATGCCTTGTACCGCTTCCACCAAGATCGCATTGCGAATGGAGGACTCGCGCATGCCTTCTTGAGCCAATACCGCCAAACGTTTTTGGGCCAGTAGACTGGGGATGATCATTAAGGGCACCACAAATACGATGACCCAAAATAAATTCCCGCCAATGAACCAAAACACAGCCAAGAAGAGGAAAAAGAAGGGGAGGTCAGCAATAGCACTAATCGTGGTTGAGGTCACCAGTTCACGCACGCCTTCAAGCTCACGGATTTGAGAAATAAAGGTTCCGGTTGATTTCGAGCGTTCATTGTTTTTAATCCGTAGTGCATGTCCAAAAACGCGATCAGATATTTTTAAGTCGGCACGTTTCCCAATAATATCTGAGAGATAAATACGTGAGATCCGTAGGATAAACTCAAAAATCGCAGCAATCAGCACTCCACCCGCCAAGACCCAGAGGGTCGGAATCGATTGCGAGGGGACGACACGGTCATAGACTTGCATGGAAAAGATAATCGTCGCGAGTGCCAAGACATTGGCCAGCAGAGACGCGAACATAATATCGATATAGCGCTTCCAGTCCTTGAGCACGATGGACCAGAACCAACTGGCTTCATAGGGTTTGATATATTCATCTACGCGCGCATCAGGCACTGAGCTTTCTGGACGTAAGATATAAACAGTTTCAACAATAGATTGCAGTAATTCAACGGAGAACACTTGTGAAAGGCCTTGGTCTCCACTGAGTTGAATGCTGACATTGCCATCCTTGTCTGCTTTGTCGATGACCGCAACTTGGCCATCTTGTAAACTGACGACAATCGGCAAACGCCACGGGTTCAGTACGTCAGAGCTAAATTTCACTTTCTTAAAACTTAATCCCATCTGACGGCAGATGATGAGGAGCACATCGTCAGCATTTTGCAGTTGATTCCAATCAAGTTGTAAGCGAATCCGCTCCTCTGAGGGTTCGATGCGATAGTGTTTGGCAATGCGAATGACGGCTTGCAACCAAGGCTGATAATTAAATGATTGACTCATGGCTGCACCTCAAATCCTTGTATTGAAATGTTATTTAAATCATAAGCTTGTCGTGTTTTACCTGTGCTAGAAATGTATTGTGCAAGACTGGCATAAATATCGTAGCGTGCATTTTCAAGCTCACTGATGGCGGTATGAATGCCCATTTCTGCATTGAGTAAATCCAAGACTGTGCGCGTACCGAGTTTGTATTGTTCTTGGTAAAGCTCGCGCGTTTGTACGGTGGTATTTTGCCGAGCCCGTAGAACTTGCATTTGCAGTTGTTTATTTTCGATGGTTTCACGAATGGTTCGTACCTCATCTTGTACTTCTAAATAAACTGCATTGAGATTGGCGCGTGCGGCCTCTTCGGCATAACTTGCTGCACGTGTTCGTGCTGAAGTCGCGCCACCTTGATAGAAATTACTACTGGCCTCTAACATGATGGCTTGATCAAAGCCATTGTCTTTGTTGTTGCCTGGGTTGACGCCATTAATGGCTTGGCTGACAGAACCCTTCAGTGCCAGCGTTGGATAACGCGTTAAATCGACTTGTTTTTTCTCAGCTTTTGCGACCTCGATTCCAATCTGCGCTGCGATCATTCTGGGGATTAAGTTGTATTCGGGCGAGTCATATAAACTTGATGCTTGAATCAGTTGTTGAGGGATATCCCATTGTTGATGACTGCTATCAAAACCCAAAAGAATGCTTAAGCGCTGCTGATACTGTTGAAGTAACGATTGTTGTGCGATCAGATTGGACTGCGCCGATTGTAAATAAGACTCAGCTTGAATCGGATCCGCTTGGCTACTAATCCCAGCACGCGCACGCAACTGTGCGATTTCTAAGATTCGGGCAATACCGGCAACTTGCTGTTGTGCGATTTGCACATTTTTTCGGTAGCGTTCGATACTGACGATGGCAAAACTGACTTGATACGCAATATCATCAATACTGATCAGCACATTGGCTTGTTCGAGTAGCAATTTCGCTTTTTGTGTATCAACACTCGATTTGACTTTGCCAAAGTCATAGAGCATCTGGGTGGCTGTTAAGCTCAGCAGTTGACTCCCTCTTTGGCTCGAACTTAAATCACCTGTGCCAATTCCGCCAGAGATTTGTGGGTAATACTGGGATTTAGCCGCATCAATATTAGAATTCTGTACGGCCACCATGGAAATTTTTTGCCCAACACTTGGGTTACGTAAAAGTGCATAGCGCACAGCCTCACTAAAGTGCATTGATGATAATGTATTGTTTGGTTGAGCATCTAGCTGTATAAGTGATTGATCCTCTTGGTATTTGCTCAATTTTTGCAGCTGTACGGTATTAAACTGAGTATCTGTTTTAGGTCGAAAAAAATCAGAAACACGCTCAGAAAATGCGATATGGGGACGTTCAGATTCGGCTGCAGAGACTGAACTGATGGATAAGCAAAGAAGCATGCATTGCCAGATATTTTTTTGAGAGATTAGATCTCTATTTCTTGTAGATAAATATTTTTTCTTCAATGACTTAACTCTTTTAAATCATAGGCCTGCAAGTTAAGTTGATTTTTATATTAAAGTTCATTGACCATATAAAACTGATCGATTTATTTATTTAAAATCATCTTGATCAAGCGGGATAATCTATATGTGAAGTTTTACTCAAGCTTACAGTTGATAACGGATATAGAAATAAAGTTACCAGTCCGTATTAAACAAGTTTTTTATTGATTAATAATAATTCGTTGGTTAATCAAGAATGATATTTTACTTATGATATTGATTTTTAATGATATTGTTGTTCTTTTATGCGTAAACTATGGATTAAAGCAATTTAAATTTAATCCATAATTTTATTCTCCTTAATTGAGTCAGTTTTTAGTGGAAAAGAGGCTAATGCTGATGCATTGCTCATCAGGCAGTTTTAGTGCTGAATTTTTTTAGTTACTTTTCGATCTTTCTCGTGTATTGCATGAGTATGTAATTAAAAAGTGGAAGATCAAGAGGCATTTGGGGCTGCACAAGGTGTACTTAATATTTAGAACTCAACGATGTTTGATGATGAGATGCCTAATTCCCGCTATTAAATATTTTAATTTACCTCATGTTATGAACTCGATTAATTTAAAATTTATTTATTTTAAACAAACTATTTGACTGTGAACTAGCAATGAACTGGTGTTTGTATTTGAATGAAAAATGGAATAGTGAATTCTTTTTATTAAAATGAATGTAGAATTTAAATTATCAATAAAAAGAGATAAGTATATTGTTTTTTTGTTTGAAGTCACGTGTTTTTTAATTTTTTGCTTTTAATCATTGTGTTTAATTTTCTTTTTTAAGCTTGAAAGTGTCATTAATATATAAAAGTATAAATAGGATGTTGTGATTTATAATGAATAAGTGGAAGTATGTAAAGCTTAAAAAATACAAATCAATCGTACTAAAATAATGGTAAATGAATTTTTTTCTAAAAATCAAAAAGGAGTAACTATTGATAAGGCAATGAAAAAAGGAAACATTGTTGCAAATGAGTGTGATGAGGTTACTCTGAATTACTCAGGTAAGTTTTATAAATGTGAACTCATCAGTCTTTATCACTTTGAAGCTCCAGTTAAAATAGTTTATGACATTTTTTTGGAAGCTTGTTTATGTGGGACTAATTTTTAATGAACATATCTATTTTGAAGTTAAAGTTAATTTTAAACTTAAAAATGGTTGCATTTATTGAGAAAATGAGTTTAATACACTGATTAATACATATGCTAAATTTTATTCATGTTTTTTTTGTTCGCAAAATTGTATATAATTTTTTGTGGCTTAATTGCATTTTAGTTTTTAGTATGGGGTTTTTATTCTATGCGTACATATGCCTATGTTAGAAACGATCCTGGTAATGAATATGATGATATTAACTATATTTCATATTTTTATAAAAATGGATATCAGATACCTAAACAGCGGTTGATCTTTGAAGAAGTCACAGTAGATACTTCAATTATATATCGGGATAAATTTATCAATTTAATAAATTATGGTTTAGAGGCCGGTGATTTATTGCTGGTCAAAGGGATCGATTGCTTAGGTCGAAACTTTGAGGAAATCTATAATATCGTTAACAAAGTTGATCAAAAGAAAATTAGACTGGTTTGTTTTGACTATTCAAAAAATGAAATTAGTGGAGACTTGAAAGTGTTTTTTTTTCATTTTTTAAAAATTTGCTTTGAATTTGAAGCAAAGTTTAAAAAAATCAATAAGAGCTATCCTACAAATAATTTTGTGAAGAAAGTCGGGCGTCCAGAAATATTGAACCTAGAGCAAAAGAAAGAAGTCATTAGCAAATTTAAGCAAGGCTATAGCGTCTATTCACTTGCAAAAGAATATTCAGTAACTCGGACCGTTATTAATCGATTACTTGAAAAGGCTTCTCAAGAATTTAATTAATTTTTATTCAATACAATAATCAATCGGTTTAGTTGTTAAAAGTAAATTTAATGAGAAATTTTTTAAAAGAAGCAATTATTTTGATTATTTAATCATGATTGGCTTAGCTTCAAAACAATGAGAACTAAGCCAAATGATAATTTATCTTGCGATGTGCTTGTTGTACTCAAAATCATGCAAGTTTTGCTGATAATGTAATAGGATGATCCTACTGATGAAAATTCATTCTTTGGATTTACGCCAACGTGCGATTATGGCCTGGAAGAAATTAGGCAACAAATCGAAAGTATGTGAAATTTTTGGTATCTCTCGGCCAACCTTAGATCGCTGGATTGAGCTTGAGCATACAGATGCCTTTGATCCTAAAAATCGAAAAAATAAGGGTGGGCGACCGAGTAGTATTCGTGACTTGGAGGCTTTTAAAAGCTTTGTTGAGACAGCAGAGTTCTCCAGTATTCATGATTTAGTACCACAATTTGAACAGAAATTTGGCTATCCTGTTGCTTATGAAGTAATACGTAGAACATTAAAACGGCTGAATTGGTCACAAAGTAAAAAAGCCTTTGTGGTGCGGAAAACCAAAAAAATAGTAGAAGCTACTGATCCCGTGTAAATGTTATTCATGACTGTGACTATTCGCGTGAAAATCAAGCATAGGTGTTGCGTTGTAATTCAAGATACCTGAGCACGAATGAAGATGAGTACACACTCAATAGCGATTTCTACCACATCATAAAAGATGACTCAATTGAGCAGATGGACTGCATGATGCATACACGGATTGAGTCATCACTTTTAAAGCATTGAAATATCTGCGGCAATGAAGGTCTTGTTGTCTTACTTCAGCTTAGAATCTTTGATTTAACAAAGGCATGATTTAATGTCTTTAAATGTGCAATGACCGCATATCCTTGAATAATTTATCTAAATCAATGTATTTTTTTTACTTTTTATTAAAAAAATCACCAATCTTGTGGTCAATTCTAGAAAAAAAATTTATATTACAATTCTTTAATAATACCAAGCTAAGTCCAATGACCTATCCAGTACACTTTAGAAAGAAGATTCTAGCGAAATTAGAACAGGGTATGACTTTTCAAGAAGCTGCCGAAAAATTTGAGCTCAGTCCGACCACCATTCAGCGCTGGAAAAAAAGACTTGAGCCAAAAACTACGCATGACTACAAACCGCGTAAAATTCATGATGATTTAATTTTAAAGGATGTCCAAGATTATCCGCATGATTATCAGTTTGAGCGTGCGATACGCTTGGGGTGTTCAAAGTCGGGGATTCAAAAAGCCCTCAAGCGTTTGGGCATTAGTGCAAAAAAGCCATTAAAAAAATCCAGTAAAGTTAAAGATAAAAATAAAGACACAGAAGCAGAATAAAGTGCTGAGCATGTGCTTTAAAACTGTTAGTTTTTTTATCAGGCTTAAGCAAAAATTCAAAAATATTCAGATGTTGTGATATGAGATCGCCTCATCTGAATGTCTACTGCATCACATTTAAAATGAGTGATTACAATTCATTTACAAAAAAATAATAAGCCAAAATATATATAAATTGATGGTGTACCTACGATTAATGCAAAACTTAATTATTTTTTCGCGCAAGAGAACTCAATCACCAGACACGTAACTTGTAACACATATAAATCAATACTAACCTGATATTTCATTTTAGATATACATTACCGATGTAACTCCACCTTGTGTTTGTTTTTATTATTTGCTGTTTTTGTTCATTGTAACTTTTTATTTTTAGAAGGTTGTTTTGACCTTCTTGTATGAGGGCTTGATGAAAAAATTAATTTTCCCCTTAATGACGCTTGTGATTGGTTCTTCGTTGACCGCTTCTGCATTTGCAAGCTCTTCGGGTTCTGTTCAAAACAATATTTCTGCTTCTGCTATGGCCACTTGGGAAGTGTCTGCTGTTAAAGATACCAAAAGTGCGTTGGTGGTTACGCCCTTAAAATCGCTTAATTTTCATTATGCTGAAGGATCGCAAGCGTTTAACAGCGTGAATGGAGCTTTTGATGTGACGATTGAAGGCCAGAGTGGGGCGACTGATTTTAATCTCTCTTCAAACGTTCTGAGAAATACACTGACACGCCCATCGGACAGTTCTACCTTGGCTGTAGGCGTGGCTTGGAATGGGAAAAAAATTTCCAGTCAGCCTGTGGCACTTATTGATACTGCTCAAAATATTAATCATGACTTAACTGACTTAAGTACGGGCTATATGAAGGCAGGACGTGCTTCTGCACAAGGCAATTTCACCTTTAGTATTGATTCTGCTACTTCTGATGGCATGACCGCAACGCATTTTGCTGATTTAGCCAATGGCAACTGGGATGGACAAGTCGCAGTTCAATTTACAGCAACTTGGAATAAACCCTAAGTTTAAGCTTTGATCTTAAAAACGTTCTGATATTTGTTTTCCCTTTGATGCGGGACTCTTCTTGTCAATACGTTTCATAATATGATTAACAGAGGTGAAAGTGTTTAAAGTACTAGCAACGTCAAGTTGTTTAATGACACCTTTGAGCTGTTTTGCGATCAGTATCGGTGAAATCACATCCTTTATAGAATCAGATCAATCGATCTTGAGCAAAGAAGTCATCAATACCACTCATGTTGTTCGCTACGTCGGTTTAAAGGTGCAGCGAATTTCGTCGCCGATGCAAGGTGGTGAAATCATCCCGATGCAAAGCCAATCGGAAATTTTATTTACCCCCGCAAATCAAGTCTTGGCAGGTGAAGCAAGAGAAAATTTTCGTATTGTCTATCAAGGACCACAAGATGATGCAGAGCGCTATTATCGGTTGTCTTGGCTCGATGCACCGGTGAGTGAGTTTGACGAAAGCCTATCGACAAAATCAGGTCTAGCGACCACATCAGCTCAAATTGATACGATTTTAGTGGTTGCTCCAAGACAAGAAAATTTTAAATACAACTATAACAATGGCGAAATTCAAAACTTAGGTAATGCAACTTTTCGTGTGGTCTCTACTGGCGCTTGTAAAAATAGGGCTGATGACAAGACGGGGAGAGGTTGCCGTGAGCGTTATTTTGTGATGCCAGGTGATCGCATTCATTTGAAGTATACAGATATGAGTCAATCGAAAACCCATGTAGGGCTTTGGCACCGAGGCGAATATATTCGCTTGAAGTAAGCGTTATTGCGGCAATCAGATTAGATGATTTCTAGGGAACACATCGCTGTAATGGCGATGTGTTTTTATCTATTCCTGATGTTTTTATTTCTTTTACAAAAAAAATCGGCATCAGTAGAAATTTAAAACTAAATAATGTCTACTATTAAGAAGTACTTAATTTTATGATTGTGAGAATAGGATATTTCAATAAAAATGTGACTTGAATCACTTGAAAATCAACCTTAACATGCAAACCCATATCTTTGATCGGGCATATCTGCCTATGCAGCCCATTTGTTTGTTTAGCTGCACTTCATAGTTTGTCATTTTCATTCATTGTAAATTTTACTTCTAGAAGGTTAGCTTGACCTTCGTCATGAGATCGTTATGAAAAAATTACTTGCATTGCTTGCAGGCTCAGTCATGTCTGTATCTGTATTTGCTGAAACTGCTGTTCCAGCCAATCAAAATATTTCTGCTTCTGCGGTTGCGACTTGGGAAGCGTCTGCTACCAAAGATACTAAAAGTGCTTTAGTGGTTACACCGTTGAAGTCTCTCAATTTTAAATATGCTGAAGGCTTAAAAACATTTAACACGGTGAATGGTGCATTTGATGTGACTATTGAAGGTCAAAGTGGTGCAACAGACTTTAATCTGTCTTCGAAAGTACTGAGAAATACCCTGACACGTCCATCAGATACCTCAACTTTGGCAGTGGGCGTGGCGTGGAATGGGGAAAAAATTTCCAATCAATTGGTGACGCTAATTGATACAGCCAAAAATATTAATCAAGACCTCACTGCTTTAAGTACCGGGTATATGAACTCAGGGCGTACTTCTGCACAAGGCAACTTCACTTTTAGCATTGATTCAGCCACTTCTGATGGCCAGACCGCAGCACAATTTGCTGATTTAGCTGACGGGAGCTGGGATGGACAAGTTGCCGTTCAATTTACAGCGACTTGGGAAAAACCATAAATCGAGCGCTCTGATTGAAGCATGCTGGGGATTTATTTAACTGGTATGTGGGAGTGCGCAGTCTTGCTCAACACTCCCGATACCGAATCAATAGAGGTGAGAAATGTTAAAAACAACGGTTGTGTTGAGTATTTTAATGGCACCCCTCAGCAGCTTTGCGATTGGTGTCGGTGAAATCACATCTTTTATGGAGTCGGAGCAATCGATCCTGAGTAAAGAGATCACTAATACCACCAATGTGGCACGCTATATTGGTTTAAAAGTACAACGTATTTCGTCGCCGATGAAAGGCGGCGAAATCATCCCGATGCAAAGTCAATCTGAGATTTTATTTACCCCAGCCAGTC